>JAJXSS010000083.1 GCA_021784455.1 Planctomycetota bacterium | reverse complement strand
CATCCTGCGCCACTCGCGGATCCACACCATCCCCAAGGATGAGGGGCAAGGGGTTGGGGGTTAGAGGCAAGCACAAGGGGCTGTCGTGGGGCCGGCACTGTTTCCTCTTTCCGCTTACCCCAGGCCCTTCGGAATTGAGGTGTCCCATGCAGCTATTTGTCCTGCGTCACGGCATCGCCGAGGCCCGGGCCCCGCACGGGACGGATGAGCTGCGGCCATTGAGCTCGCGCGGTGTCAAGGCCACCCGCGCCGCTGCCCGCGGCCTGGGGCGTTTCCTCAAATCCCGGCCGGATGTCATTCTCACCAGCCCGCGCCTGCGGGCGGTGCAGACGGCCAATATTCTGGGCAAGGTACTGGATCTGCGGCCCAAAATCGCCCCCGAACTGGGCACGGCATCCCCGGCCCGCATCCTGCGCCGCCTGGCCGATCATACCCGTCAGACCGTCCTGATCGTGGGGCACGAGCCTACCCTGAGCCAGTTGATTACGCTGCTGTGCGCCGGGGATGTGGCCAGCCCCATTCTGCATCTGAAAAAGGGCGGTTGCGCCTGCCTGGACCTCGATCCCGCCGGTGGCACGCTCAGTCCCCGCTGCGGCACCCTGCGCTGGGTAGCCACCCCGCGCCTGCTGCGCGCTGTGGGAAGAAACTGAACCACGAAAACACCGAGTCACGAAGAAGAGGGATTGGTTAGAACGAAACCTTCTTCTTCGCCACTTCGTGGCGTGGGGGGTCAACTCTTTTTTGATTTCTCGTATTGGGCCAGTTCTTCTTCGCTGATGCCCAGCCATTCCATCATGTGCTGGTCGTACAGGCGCTCGCTGGCGGGGTTGGAGAAATCCAGGCGCAATTCGTTGATGACCTTGGTCCCCATCTTGATCCATTCCCGCCACGTCTCCTGGCTGAAGTTTTCATAGATGAACTGGCCCAGGGCGTTGCGCAGCGGCGGGCCGGAGAGCCGCGTACCCGGCTGGCCCGTCTTGCGGTCGATCATCTGATTCTCACCCAGGGGCTGGATGTCCTTGACCTCCACCTGGGGCACGGGCCGGCCCAGCTTCTCCAGAAGTGAACCCATGGCCCGCTGCGGCATCACATCGCCTTTCCGGGCCGCCACTTCGTAGCCCTGGGTCAGGACCGCCGCCGCCTCGTCGTTTTGGCCCAGTTGCATCAGACACTGAGCTCTTAACTGGTAGGCCCGTGACATGCCGGGGTTGAGTTGCAGGCAGCGGGCCAGGGCCTGCTGGGCATCCTCCAGGCGCTGGGCGTCCCGGTAAGCGTTGCCCAGCGAAAACCAACCCATGTCGTTCTGGGGGTCGGCCTGCGTCATGTGTTCCCATTGTTCAATGCGTAAGTCAATATCCTTGGGGGAAGCATAGCCCTTGGCGGCGCACCTGTCAGCCCGCGGGTATAGTGGAGTTTGGCATCAGGCGGGGCCAGATGGCTACGGACGGGGATTCCCGGCCGTCGGGGGGTTAAATTCCGAGCACACCCATGTCGTGTGAGCGTGTTTTTATGGGTTGGGACCAGCCCGGCCTGTACCAGGCAGTGCAGTGGCTGCGCACGCGGTTCACGGCGCCCGGTACCTGGGACCTTTCCACCGTCCTGATCGTCGTGCCTGCGGCCCGGGCCGGCCGGCGTTTGACCGAATTGCTGGCCGACCAGGCCCAGGGCCAGCTTCTGGTTCCGCCCACCATCATCACCCCCGGCGACCTGCCCGAGCATCTGTACACCCCCGCCCAGCCCATTGCCGATGAACTGACGGCCCTGCTGGCCCGCTGGCACAGCCTGCGGCAGGCTCCGTCGGAGGTCGTGCATACGGTATTTCCCCAGCCGCCGCCGCGCGAGGATCTGCCGGGCTGGCTGGCTCTGGCCCAGGAACTGGCCCGCCTCAGCGACGATCTGGCCGCCGATGCCTGGACCGTCCGCGCCGCCGGGGCCGAGCTGGCGAAAAAGGTCATCGATTTTCTGGATGGGCCGCGCTGGCAGGCCCTGGCCGACCTGGAAGACCGCTACATGGAGGTCCTGGCTGGCCAGGGCCTGATCAGCCGGCACCAGGCCCGCCTGGCCGCCATCGAGGCGGGTGCCTGTGCCAGTGACCGGCACATCCTCCTCCTGGCCACGGTGGACCTCACCCGGGTTGCCCGTCGGATGCTGGACCAACTGGCCGGCCCGCTCACGGCGCTGATCCACGCCCCCCAGACCCAGGCCGCTGCATTCGATGACCTGGGTTGTCTGGCCGTGGATCACTGGCAGGAACGGCCGATCCACGTCGATCCCCGGCGCGTTCACGTGGTGGATCGGCCCCGCGATCAGGCGGCCGGAGTGGTGACCTGTCTGGAGCAGATTCAGCGCGAAACCAACAGCCTTGCCGTGGATCAGATCACCATCGGCCTGGGGGATGATGCCCTGGCCCCGGCCGTGGAACGGGCTCTGCAACTGGCCCAACAGCCGACGCGTAGTGCTGTAGGCCGGCTCCTCAATCACTCGCGGCCGATGCTGGCCCTGGATGCCTTGGCCACCTTCCTGGCCACAGACCGCTTCGAGGCCCTGGCCGGTCTGCTGCGCCATCCCGACATCGTCGCGTTTCTGGAACGATGCACCTCGGAATCTAGCGCCGGCAACAGTCGCGTAGGGCGAAGGAATGAAGCAGCCGACGCCCCGCGGCCCGCACCTCTGGCCGAGCAGTGGGATACCTTGCTGGATCGCTATCTCTCCGATCATCTCCAGGGCCGCTGGGCCGGGACCTGGCTGGATCAGTCTCCGGTCGCCCAGGCCCTCAAGCGTGCCTGTGATGCCCTGGCCGCCCTGGCCCCGGCCGACGCCCACCAGCTCCAGCCCATCGGGCATTGGTCCCAGCCCATCGCCGACATTCTTGAGGCCCTCTATGGCAATCGGCCGCTCAATCGTGCCGACCCGGCCGATGCCGTGTTGATCCACACCTTCACCCAGCTCACGGCCGCGCTGGCCGAGCAATCCCGCCTGGATCCCGCGGCCGCCTCCACCCCGCTGGTCGATCTGGCCCAGGCCATCAGCCTGACCCTGGCCCGCTTAGGGGGGCAGCAGATTCCGCCGCTGGCCGGGGCGGCCGCCATCGAACTGTTGGGCTGGCTGGAACTGCCGCTGGACGATGCCCCGGTGCTGATCATCACTTCGGTCAACGAGGGCGCCATTCCGCAAAGCGTCAACGCGGATGCCTTCTTGCCCGACCACGCCCGCCAGGTTCTGGGCCTGCTGGACAATCGCCGTCGCCTGGCCCGCGATAAGGCCGCCCTGGCCGCCATCCTGCACAGCCGGCCCCATGTGCACCTGATCACCGGCCGGCGGGGTGCCGATGATGAGCCGCTCCTGCCCAGTCGGCTGCTCTTGGCCGCTGCGGTGGACCGGCGGGTCGATCATCTCCAGGCTTTTTATTCGGATCGGCCCGCCCCGGGGGCGCCGCTCCTTCTGACGCCGGGGCGAGATCGCTTCTATGTTCCGCCCGTGCGGCCGCCGGCTAAGCCCATCACGCGTCTGCGCGTCACGGCGTTCCGCGATTACCTGGCGTGCCCTTATCGCTTCTACCTGCGCCACATTCTGGGGCTGCGGGTGCTGGATGACGGGGCGGCCGAAATGGATGCCCTGGCCTTTGGCAACCTGGCCCATGAGGTGTTCCAGCGGTTCGGCTGCGGGGAAGCCCGCGACTGGACGGATGCCGCCGCCCTGGCCGGCTATTTGAGCGACTGCCTCGACCAGATCGCCCACGCCCGTTACGGACGCCAGCCGGTGGCCGCGGTGCTGCTCCAGATCGAGCAGTTGCGCCAGCGTCTGGCGGCCCTGGCCCGGGTAGAGGCGGCCGACCGGGCAGACGGTTGGCGCATCATGCCCGAGCATATCGAGCAGGAACTTCAGGCCACGCTGGAGGTGGATGGCCAGCCGTTCACCCTCAAGGGCCGCATCGACCGCATCGATCGCCACGAAGGCACGGGCCAATACCGGGTTCTGGACTACAAGACTTCCGACACGGCGAAAACCCCCGAGCACAACCACCGCAACCAGGACCAATGGACAGACCTGCAGCTTCCGCTCTACGCCACGCTGCTCAAACAAAGCGGTATCCACGGACCTGTGATCCTGGGATATGTGCAGTTGCCCAAGGATCTGGACGCGGTGGGGGTGGCCCCGGCCGACTGGACCAGCGACGATCTGGCCGGGGCCGAGGAGGAGGCCCGCCGTGTGATCCGCAACATCCGCGCCGGGGTCTTCTGGCCGCCAACGTACCCGGTGAAATTCTACAGTGAATTCGCCGGCATCTGCATGGATGAGAGCCTGGACCTGGCCCATGCCCTCCAGATGGGGCAAGGGGCTGGAGGCAAGGAGCAGGCAGATTCCGGCCGGGTGGCTGGGGTCGAGTCTTCGAGCCCCCGGATCCCCCGGATCCCCCGGAATTCCCCGGAACCCGACACCCGAAACCCGGTACCTGGCCCGTGAAAGCTTTAGGCAACACCATCCTGCGGGCGTCGGCCGGCACCGGCAAGACCTTCCGGCTCAGCAGTCGCTATCTGCAACTGCTGCGCCTGAGGGTTGAGCCTCAGACCATTCTCGCCACCACCTTTACCCGCAAGGCGGCCGGCGAAATTCTCGAGCGCATCCTGAAACGTCTGGCCGCGGCCGCTGCCGACGAATCGGCCGCCGGCAAGCTGGGCAAGGAACTGGCCGACGGGGCCCTTAACCGCGAGGCGGCCCGGGCCACGCTGGCTGACCTGTGCGGTCAACTCCACCACCTGTCGATCTCCACCATCGATGCCTTCTTCAACCGCATGGCCCAGTCGTTCCGCAATGAACTGGGCATTCCGCCCCGGCCGCGCATCATCGGTGCGGATGACCCCCTGGCCGCACAGTTGCGTGCCCTGGCCATCGATGACCTGTTGACCGAGGGTTTGGCTGGCGATCCGCAGGTGCTGATTGACCTGTTGCGCCGCCTGCACCACGATGCCGCACAGCGCTCAGTACACCAGGCCATCGATGCCATCGTGGCCGGTCTTTACGATGTCTATCGTCAGGCCCCCGAGGCCGAGATATGGTCCCGCCTGAGCGAGACGCCCGGAACTCTCGATGCCAGCGGCATCAGTGCCGCCGTGGAAGTCCTAGGCCGGCTGGCTTCGGTGCTTCCAGCCGACAAGCGTTTTGCGAGAGCTTTCCAAGCCAATTGCCAGACCGCCATGGCCCGCGATTGGGACGGCTTTCTCAAGGCCGGCCTGACGGCGGGGATTCTGAAGGACGGCCGGTTCAGCGGCAAGCCCATTCCTGAACCCCTCGTGGAGGCGTACCGCCCCCTGATCGCCCATGCCCAGAGCTATCTCGTGGGCCGGGTCGCCCGGCGGGCCCAGGCGCTGCACGACCTGCTCCAGCGTTTCGACCGCCACTACACCAAGCTGCGTCTGCAGCAGCGCATCCTGCTGTTCGGCGACCTGCCGCAGAAACTGGCCCGCGACTTGCCTCGGCGGCCCGACCTGGCCGGCGAGGTCTACTACCGCCTGGATACCCGCGTAGCCCATCTGCTGCTCGACGAGTTCCAGGACACCAGCGTCGAGCAGTGGTCGGTGCTGCGCCCGTTCGTCGAGGAGATCATCTCCCACGGCGATCCCCAGCAGGCCGGCCGCAGCTTCTTCTGTGTCGGCGATGAAAAGCAGGCCATCTATGCCTGGCGCGGCGGCTGCCGCGAGATCTTCGACCTGGTTGAAGCGGAACTGGCCCACGGTCTCTTCGACACCGAGCAGATGCAGACCAGCTACCGTTCCTCCCAGACGGTTCTGGATGCGGTTAACGCCCTGTTCGGCCACCTGGCCGACAATCCCGTGCTGGCGGACAAGGCACCCCAGGAGGCCCACACTTGGCAGGAGGGCTTCGCCAAGCACATCGCCAACAACCCCAACCTGGCCGGATGCGTTGAACTGATGACGGCTCCCGCCGCACCCGAACGCGACGACGATGAAGAAGATGCGGATGCCGTGGACTCCGCCACCGCACCCGTCGAAGCCGTTTCCGCCTACGAGCAGTTCATCGCCCAGCGGGTGGACGCCATCGCCCGCGCCGCCCCCGGCCGGACCATCGGCATTCTGACCGCCACCAACGGCTGCGTCCGCCGTCTGATCTTTGCCCTGCGCCGCCTGGGGATGAATGCCAGCGGCGAAGGCGGCGGGCCGCTGACGGATGACCCGGCCGTGAATGCCGTGCTGGCCGCCTTAACCCTGGCCGATCATCCCGGCGACACGATTGCCTCCTTTCATGTGGTGACCTCGCCCCTGGGCGCGGTCCTGGGGTTGGTCAGCACGCGGGCGGACGAGGTGCAGCGCGTCGTGGCGGGAATCCGCCGCTCACTGCTGAGTGAAGGCTACGCCCGCACGCTGGTGCGGTGGGCCCGGGCGCTGGCTCTTTCGTGTTCGGCCCGCAGCGTGCAGCGGCTGGGACAGTTGGTGGAACTGGCCGACCGCTATGAACCCGATCTGTCCCTGCGCCCCGGGCGGTTTGTGGAGTTCGTCCAGGGCACGGCCGTGGAGGAGCCCGCTCCCGCGCTCATTCGGGTCATGACCGTGCATAAGGCGAAAGGCCTGGAATTTGATGCCGTCGTGCTGGCCGAACTGGATCGGCGTTGGGGGCGTCTCGATCGTCTGCCGGTCTATGTGTACCGGCAATCGCCTACAGACCCCATCTCCGCCGTCTATGCGAGTGCCCGTAAGGAGATTCGCGACCTCGATCCCCAGTTGCAGGCCGCCTACGCCCAGGAATTCGCCCGCCGCATGCAGGATGACCTGTGCGCCCTGTACGTGGGCATGACCCGCCCGCGCTATGCCCTGTACATGATCATCCCGGCCCTGAAGCCCAAAGGGGATGGCAAACCCGGGGCCAGAGGCCTGACCGATCTCTCCCCGGCCTCCATCCTGCGCCAGGCCTTGCGGCCGGTCGATTTCCTCGAAACCTTTGCCGGCAACGAAGTCCTCTACTCGGCCGGCTGCGCAGGGTGGGCTGAATTATTGGAGGCTGCTGCTCCCCCGGTTCCCACGCCGCTCCAGCCGATTCAACTCACGCTGGCGGCAGCGCCCCAGGCCCGGCGCGGGGCCCGGGCACTGAGTCCCTCCCATCTGGAGGCCGGGGGCTACGTTCAACCGGCCGACCTGCTGGCCCTGACCACGCCGGTGGGCCGGGCCACCGGCACCCTTCTGCACGCCTGGTTTTCCACGATTGCGTGGCTCGATGACCCGGCCGCCATTCCCGATGACCCGGCCCTGTTGCATCTGGCAGTATCCGGCCGCCTCGCATCCGCGGATCAGGCCCGCGGGCTCCTGCCCGTGTTCCGCCGCATGCTGAGCCAGCCCCGGATCATCGAGGCGCTGTCGCGCCGGCGGTTTACCCACCAGGCCACGGAGGCCCCGCTCGACCTGGATCTCTGGCGCGAGCGTCGCTTCGTGGTGCGCGTGGCGGATGACCTGATACAGGGCGTGTTTGACCGCGTGGTCATCCAGCGCCGGGCGGGCCGGATCGTGGCCGCCGAGATTCTGGACTACAAGACCGATCACCTGGACGGCCCGGAGGCCACGGCCCTTCAGGAGGCCGTGGCCCGCTACCGGCCGCAGATGCTGGCCTATCGGGCCGCCCTGGCGTCAATGCTGAATCTGGGCCCGGCGGCCATTACCGCCCATCTTCTGTTCACGGGTCTTCCGCGCCTGGTTCCGATTTCCGGTTAAGATGGCGATCAACGTTGTCCGCGTCTGTGCCGCAGGGGGCATGCTCAGGGGCTCCATCATGTCGCAAGAAACGAAACCGGCCGGTGACCAGAAGAAGCAAGCTCCAGACCAGGCGTCAGGGGCACCGCCGCGTCTGGGACCGGATCACCGCGACCTGTACCTGCTGATCGTGGGGATTGTTCTGGGCATTCTGCTGGGGCCGGCGGTGCTGGGCAGGGTTTCCAACGGGCTGTATCAGAAGCTGATGGTGGCGGGAGCGGCCCAGCAGCAGGCGCTGGATCAGTTTGACAGCGACACGGTGACCAAGCTCAAGAACCTGGCCTCCACCGGGGTCACCCCGGTGGCGGTGGACGAACTGGCCCGCAAGCGCAAGGCCGAACGCAAGCCGTTGGAGCAGGCCCTCCAGGGCGCCCAGTTCACCCAGGAAGCCCGCAACGCGGCCGTACTGCTGGCGATTCTGGCCCTGATGGTTTTTGAGGCCATGCTCGACCCGGCCTCCATCCGCGGCCTGGCACGCTGGCGCGGCCAGTTAGCTACCGCCCGCTACGCCCTGATGGCCCTGTGGCTGGCCCTGCTGCTGGCCGACCCCACCGCCCTCGAGCACGTCAACATCCTCTTTGTGGTCCTGCTGGTCGCCTTGGGCCTCGGGGTGGCCTTGGCCCCCCTGGGCTGGCTGAAGCGGGCGAAGTGACGCCGGAAAACAACGGAACCCACGGCCAGCACAACTAGAGGTCGTGGGTTCCACCTATGGAGAACTGGCGCCGGCCTGCGTGCTCAACCGAACCACTGCGCTGTGCACGCCAGCTCCTGCGCCAGGATGCCCTGCTCGGTCGCCTCGCGCCGGGTACGCTCCAGCGCCCGCAGAATCAGGGCCACCTCGTGTTCCACGTTCTTGGCGCACTGCGTGTCGAACACGCTGTCGCCATTCTCATCCACGAAGTTCTGTTCCAGAATCAGACGCCGCACCATGGGCGCCAGATCCGTCAGGGGCCGGTCGCGGAATTCTTCCAGAAGGCTCACCAAGTCCCGCAGCAGCCACAGCGCGGGGCACGCGGCGCTGCCGTCCTGCACGGCCACAATGGCCTCCCTATCGCCATGGCACTCGTGAAGCAGATGATCGCGGGCCAGCGACTCTAGTGTCGTGAGCTCCGTCATGACGCAACTCCTTGCACCCCATCAGCGCGCATACGCCCCAATAACACACCCCACTGCGGTTGCCGGCCATCCCTGGTCGGCACGCAGCCCTACCACCACAAATACCGTCCTTGGCCTTTCACCCCACCGTGTTTCGGTACCCCACGATCGTGGCTGGACCGATAAGCCACTTGTATCGTATCCCCGGCTGGTGCCAGAAACAAGAGAAATCTGCAGGTTCACATCCGCTTTTTACAGAGGCGGCTGAAACCACCTTAAGTGCATATCAATCTAACGGATACAGTTTTATAGAGGCAGGTCCGCTCGCCGAATTATCAATAATCCTGGGTTGGCAGGCCAAAGACCAAACCGATCTGGGAGCGGATGGCATCCAAGGTCCGCATATTGCCCAGCGAGTCTTCGGGGCGGACCGCCGGGGCCGCCCCCTCCAGCACCGTGGCCGCAAACTCATCCGCCTCCAGGGCATATAGCGGCAGGGGGGCATCCACTTGGAAAGTGTGCCGCGGCGGAGGACCCTTGGCGGCCCCTGCTTCCATACGTGGTGGCGTGGAATGCGCCAGCGTAAACTCAGCCTTTTGCACTGGGGGTTTCCAGGGCACCGGGATCAAGAGATACCCCTGATCGCCGCAGATCATGGCTGTATTGTCCGCCTGGGCCCGCATGCCGCACACGAACGTTGCCACCAAACCCTCGGGAAAGGTCAGGGTGGCGGCCGTCAGTTCATCCACGCCGCTGGAGTGTTTCACTGCCGTCGCCTGGATGCTCAGCGGCTCGGCCTGAGCCACCAAGCGGGCCAGATTGATGCAGTAGCACCCCACATCCATCAGGGCTCCGCCGGCCAGAGCGGTGGAGAAGCGGATGTTGCCCTCGGTCCGGCTCACGTAGAAAGTGAAGTTGGTGCGGATGAACTTGACCTTGCCGATGGCGCCCCCGCGCAGCGCTGCTAGCCAGGCCTTGGTCAAAGGGTGCGAGCGGTACATGAAGGCTTCGGCCAGCACGAGTTTGGCCTTCCTGGCCGCAGTGAACATTTCTTGAGCCTGGGCCGCATCGTTAGCCAGGGGTTTTTCGCACAGCACGTGCTTGCCCGCCTTGAGGGCCTTGAGCGTCCACTCATGGTGCAGGGCGTTGGGCAGGGCGAGGTACACCGCCTCCACCGACCGGTCTGCCAGGAGGGCAGCATAGCCGGCGTGGGCATTGGGAATGCTGCGCTGCGTCGCGAAGTTGATGGCGCTGTCCTGGCTGCGCGAGGCCACCGCCGCCAGGACACTCCGGCGGGCGCCCATCAGCCCGTCGGCAAACTGCCGGGCGATGTTTCCCGTGCCCATGATGCCCCAGTGCAGATGATGCGACATTGGCCACCTCCGCCGGTAGATTCGGGCCAGCCCCAACGCTCTGGATCATCGCGTGCCCCGATGGTGGAGGCAAGCCCCGATGGACGGCCGGGGAGCGGCCCTGCGGCGTCGCCCCCCTGCTATTCAGTTGCGATGGTGATGGCGATATCCTTGGGCAACGCCAGCCCCGCCGCCACCTGCGCGCTCTTGAAGATCGCGGCCGGCACCACACACGAGGCGCAGCAGCCTTTGGCGGCCTTGCTCCCGGCCGTCAGCACCACGCTGGAGCCGGCGGGACCGACCTCGGCATAGGCGTCCACCGGCCCATGCGCACTGAGCGTCTGGGCCATGGCCCTGATCTTTTCGCAATCGGAAACGATGGCGAAGCTCACGTTCTGGCCGTCTTCGGTGCTGGCCTCCACGGCGGTCTGGAAACCACACACTCCCGCGTCGACATGGACTTTGGCCTTCATAGGGACCTCTCAGGGGCCGATCGTGTCGGCCGGATCATCCAACAGGAATCGTGCTGCGTCAATCCGATGTGCGGGTAATACTCCCGCGCCTGGGGGGCCGCCAGCAAGACCAGCGTCGTGTGCAGGCCCGCCGCCTCATGCGTCCGCCGGAGGAGTTCCCGGCCGATGCCGCGCCGCTGGTAGGCCACATCCACCGCCAGATCCGACAGGTAGGTGCAATAGCTGAAATCCGTCAGGGCCCGCGACACGCCGATCAACTTCCCCTGGGCCCGCGCGGTCAGCAGCACATCTGCGTGGGCGATCATGCTCGCGATGGTCTGCGGCTGGTCCACCGGCCGGCGCTCGGCCAGCGTGGAGCGCCGCAGCACATCAATGAAGGCCGCCGCATCCAGCGCAGGTTCGAGTGCATATTCAGTGTCCATGGGCAATCTCGAGGACCTGCCGCAGATCCAGGGCCGGGTAGGCTTTCCTCCGGCCTGCTCGTGCGTTTGCGACCGGTCCACATGCTACCCTATCCTGAAAGGTCGGGAGCGGTGCCGGGCGTGGCTGATCCAACGATGACCGATGACACCTTCGCCATTCAGATTGAGAATCTGGGCGTCCGCTACGATGGACGGTCTGTGCTCAGTGGCTTTTCACTCCAGATGAAGCGGGGGGAAAAGGTAACGCTGACCGGGCCCTCGGGTGCCGGTAAGTCCACCGTGCTGCGCTGTCTCCTGGGCCTGGTGGTCCCGCAGCAGGGGGCCATCCGTATTTACGGCCGGGCCCTGGATGGTCAGAGCGTCTGGGACCTGCGGCAGCAGATCGCCTATGTGGCCCAGGAACCCGATCTGGGCCGGGGCACCGCCCGTGAAGTCATCGGCCGCTTGTTCGATTACCGGGCCAACGCCCGGCTGCGACCAAACCTGGATCGGCTGCCGCAGTGGATGGAGCGCTTCAACCTGAGCCAGGGGCTGCTGGATAAGGACATGTCAGACCTATCGGGGGGCGAAAAGCAGCGCGTGGCCCTGGTGTGCGCGCTGCTGCTGGATCGCTCGATTGTGCTGCTGGATGAGGCCTCCTCTGCCCTGGACCAGGCCAACAAGCAGGCCGTGGCCGACTATTTCAGGGAAGCGGGAAATCTGACCGTCCTGTCGGTTGCGCATGACAAAGAGTGGCGGACTTTTGCGCACCGCGTGATCGAACTGGCCGCTGCGAATCCCGGGCGTGCCGTCGCAGAATCCGGTGGAGGACCCGCATGAAGCCCATTGTGGATATCAGCGTGTGGGGGCTGGCGGCCGGGTATCTGCTCCTGATTTTTCCCCTGGCGATCGCCCTGTATCAGCGGGTGCCGATCCTGGGCGAAACGGGCATCGCCATCGTCCGCATGACGTTGCAACTGCTGTTCGTGGGTTTTTACC
>JAJXSS010000508.1 GCA_021784455.1 Planctomycetota bacterium | reverse complement strand
GCCGCTTGGCCACTTCCTCGCCTTCTCAACCCTTCCTCGCGGGCAGCGTCAAGCCCTGAATGAAATACTTCTGCGCGAAGAAGAAGATCACGATCACCGGCAGGGTCATCAGCAGCGACGCCGCCATGGTCAGGGCCGGATTATTGCCCACCTGCACCGCAAAGGCGTACAGCCCGAAAGCCAGGGGGTACAGGCGCTGGTCGGCCAGGTAGATCAGCGGGCCCATAAAGTCGTTCCACGAGCCCAGGAAGGTGAAGATGGCAATGGCCGCCAGACTGGGCTTGATCAGGGGCAGCATGATGTGCCACCAGATGCGCAGGAAACCGCAACCGTCGATGCGCGCAGCATCCTCGAGGTCCCGTGGGATGCCGCGCAGAAACTGACGCAGCAGGAAGATGAAGAAGGCGTTGCCGAAGGCCGCCCCCACCCACAGCGGGAACAGCGTGTCGTAGGCCCCGACCGCGCGCCAGATCAGAAAGTGCGGGATCATGGTGACCTGGCCGGGGATCATCATCGTGCCCAGCATGACCACGAAGCAGAACTCGCGCCCCGGCCACTCGAGGCGGGCAAAGGCGTAAGCCACCAGCGAGGAAAACACCACCGTCAGCACGATGTTGGCGATCACCAGGAACAGGCTGGTCGAGAAATAGCGCCAGAAGGGTATGAAATCCAGGGTGCGATCATAGTTAAAACGCAGTTTGCTCAGCCAGGCTCCGGCCTGGCTGACCCGGTGAATTTCCAGACGCAGACGCACCTGCTGCGGGGACAGATTCCGGGGGAGATTCCGGGGGAGATTCCGGGGGTTGCCCAGCAGGGTCCAGGACCGGATGGCCGTGGGCTGATCTTCCGCCGACGGCCATTTCCAGGTGATCGTCTGCCACTCGAAGTTCGCCAGCGGCACCGGGCGCACGGCCATGAACTGCTGGTTGCCGCGGTCCACTTTCAGGATCAGGTTGTGCCAGGTGTCATCCGGACGGACGGACAGATCGATGCGCTGGATCTGGTCGGCCGGGAAATCCAGGGTCACCGTGCGTTCAAGGACAATGGTGTCGCCGCGGGCAAAATCATAACGCACGATAGCCGATTGCCGGTCGCCCCGGCCGCTGGGCACTACCTGGGCCACCTGCGGGGTCAGGTTGGTCAGGCGCTGGTCCATGGGCTGCCCCGCGCCCACCACCACCTGCCGGCCGTCCAGGCAGCGCACCCGCAGTTCCCCCAGGGCCAGCCGCCGATAGACGTTGCCCCAGGTTTCCTCGACGATCTCAGGCTCCAGGGTCTTGCGGGCCTCCTGGGCCAGACGTTGTACGGCGGCGGCTTCCCGTCCCGGCGGGGCGGCCTGCCACCATGGCGGGCCCAGACGCTGGGTCAGCCGGCCGTACAAACCGCGCGCCACCTGGGCCAGGGCCGTGCGCCGGTCCACGAACGAGGGCAAGTCGAGTTTCCCGGCGATATCTTCCAGCGTCGGCTGAAGCTGGTTCAGATACGGGCCCCGAATGTCCTGGTAATACGTGGTGTCCACATAGGGGCTCACCGTCCGGGGCACCGGCCGCATCGGCAGCGGGTTGAGGTCCTGACGATACAGCTCGCGATCCACCTTCACACTGGTCAGAACCATGGAGAAGAACGGCAGCGAAAACAACAGCGATCCTGTGACCAGGAGGAGGTAAAGAAGAGTTTTTGTGCCAAAGCGTGCCATGCGGAGAACCTGGGAGAGTTCAAAGTTCAAAGTTCAAAAGGCCAGAACGCCGTCCGGGGAAATAGTTCCGATACCCACGCACCCGCTTGGCACCTCTGCTCTTTAGACCCTGCCCTGGAAACTTCCTATTCACTTTCATAGTGCACCCAGTGCTTGGAGAGCTTGAGTTGCACGATGGTCAGGGCCATCACGATCACGAACAGCACCCACGCCATGGCCGAGGCATAGCCCATGCGCCCGTAGCGGAAGGCGTTGTTGAACAGGTAGTACACGTAAAAGAGAGTCGAGTCGACCGGCCCGCCCTGGGTCATGATGAAGGCCTGGCCGAAGATCTGGAAGGTGCCGATCAGGCTCATGATCAGGTTGAAGAAGATGTAGGGGCTGAGCTGGGGCAGCGTCACGTGCAGGAACTGCTGCCACGCCGAAGCCCCGTCCACCGAGGCGGCCTCATAGAAGCTCTTGTCGATCGACTTGAGCCCGGCCAGCCAGATGATCATCCCCCCACCGGCCCCCCACAGCCCCATCAGAATCAGCGCCGGCTTGCTCCAGGCGGCATCGGTCAGCCACCCCGGCCCGGGCAGGCCGATGGCGTTCAACACCGTGTTGATCAGCCCCGCCTGGGGGTTGAAGATCCACACCCACAGCACACTGGCCGCCACCATGGGCACGATGGCCGGCAGGTAGAAGAACGTGCGCCACAGCGCAATGCCGCGCACCTTGGTGTTCAAGAGCAGCGCAATGGCCAGGCCCACCGCCAGGTTCAAGGGCACCCCCAGCACCATGTAGGTGGTGTTCCACAGAGCCGTGCGAAACACCGTGTCCCCCTCGAACATCCAGCGGTAATTGGCCAGTCCCGTGAACACCGGCGGGTTGAGAATGTCATAGTCGCAGAAGCTGATGAACAGGGAAAACAAGAGCGGCCCGCCGCCAAAGATGATGAACCCGACGATCCACGGCGAGGCACAGATCCAGCCCGCCCCCCACCCCTGCAATCG
>JAJXSS010000082.1 GCA_021784455.1 Planctomycetota bacterium | reverse complement strand
GGTGGCATCGCCGTGCAGGAGCAGAAAGTAGCGATCACCGCTGAGGCGCCGCACTTCGTCGATGAGGCGTTGTTCCTCTTCCACGCCACCGGGATTGGGGTGCAGGAAGATGGCATCGTGTTCGAAACGCTCGGCCGTATCAACAAAGAGCCGGGCCATGTCGGTGCGGTGCAGGGACCGCTCGTGCTCGGACATCTGGCCCCACTGGGAGTACTGGCGGTGGCTGGGATGGACTTTGCCGAACACCTCCATGGTCAGGAAGAAGACCAGCTCGAAGTGAGGCACGCGGCCGGGCACCGGGCGGCGGTCCAAAGCGGCGGCAAAGCGCTGCCGGGGGCTCAGGTCGGGAAGATTATTCATGCCCCCATGCTAAAGAGACAGCGACATCCGGCAATAGGACAGAGGCGCGGCTCGTGGTACGGATCCAACACAAACGAGCCCCGGGGGGCGATTCCCTGGTGACCCGGGCGGCCCGGCGCCTAGGGCAACTCCGCCGCCTGCCCGTACTGTGGAACCAGCACGTTCCACTGGAATTTTTGCTGCAGTTCCCGGGCCAGGGCCAATGACACCTCCTCTTCTCCGTGCGTGATGAACACCTGCCGCGGAGCCGCCTGAAGGGATCCGATCCAGCGCAGCAGATCCGACCGTCCCGCATGGGCGCTCATGCCGTGAATCTGGGCCACCTGAGCCCTCACCGGGCGCATGCGCCCAAAGAGACGCACTTCCCGGGCCCCATCCATGATCTGGCGGCCCAGCGTGCCCTGGGACTGATAGCCCACGAAGAGAATGGTGGACTCGGGGCGCTCGAGGTGATGGTCCAGGTGGTGCTTGATGCGTCCGCCCGTGCACATGCCCGACCCCGCCATGATGATGGCCGAACCGCGCAGATGGTTGATGGCCTTGGACTGGTCGGTGGTGCGGCAGAACACCACCCCCGGGGGTGTGAAGGGCGATTCCTGCTGCTTCAGCAACGCCTGTATCTGGGGGTCAAAGCATTCCGGATGCCGCCGGAAGATATCCGTCGCATCCACCGCCATGGGACTGTCGAGAAAAACCATCAGGTGCGGAATTTTCCCGGCCCGGGTCAGCCGGCCGAGGTAGAACACCAGTTCCTGGGCTCGTTCGATGGCAAAAGTGGGCACAATGAGGTTGCCGCCGCGGGCGTGGGTTTCGTTGATCACCCGGGCCAGTTGCTCTTCGATGGTTCCGGCCCCGTCGTGATCCTTGTCGCCATAGGTGGACTCCATGACCACGTAGTCGGCCCGGGTCAGCAGGGTGGGGTCCTTGATGATGGGGGTATTCCACTGCCCCAGGTCGCCCGAGAACACCAGATGCCGCTCGCGTTCACCTTCCCGCACCACAATCTCCAGCAGCCCCGAGCCCAGAATGTGGCCGGCATCATGCCAGGTCACGGTCAGGGCCTGGTCGACTTTCAGGGGTTGATCGTAGGCCACGCGCCGAAACAGCCCCAGGGCCCGCTGGGCATCGTCGGGGGTGTACAGCGGCTCATAGGGATGGGGGGACAACCGACCTTCCCGCTGGTGGCGTGCCTGTTTGATCTCCAAGTCTTCCTGCTGCAGCCGGGCCGAATCATGCAAGACCAGGGCCGCCAGTTCCGCCGAAGCCCCGGTGGTATAGATCGGCCCGTGAAATCCGTGGCGCACCAGCCGGGGCAGGAGTCCCGAGTGGTCCAGGTGGGCATGGGTCAGCAGGACGGCCTCAATGCTCTGGGGGGGCACAGGACACTGCTTCCAGTTGCGTTCCAGAAAGGGCCGCTCCTGGAACAATCCGCAGTCGATCAGCACCGTCCGGCCCGCGGCCTCAAGACAGTAACGCGAGCCGGTGACCTGCCGGTTAGCGCCGAAAAACGTCAGTTTCATGCCGTTGCCTTTCCATCGCATGAGGCCTCACAACAAGGTGGGCGGCGCCCACCCTACATGTACGGCTCCACCGGCCGGGCTTGCCGGGACATCTGCCGATAGGCACGGGGGGTCATGCCCACCCATTGCTTGAAGGCCGTGGCAAAGTGCTGGCTGGAGGAAAAGCCCAGGCCCGCGGCCGTGCGGCTGATGCTTTTGCCCTGGGCCAGGGCCTGCCGGGCCAGACGCAGGCGGCGGCGCATCAGATAACGGGCGGGGGCGAAGCCCGTATCCCGCTCAAACAAGGCCCGGAACTGGCTGACGCCCAGACCCACCTGACCGGCCAGTTGAGTCACCCCCAACTCCGCCGGGCCGCTCTGCTCGATCAGTGCCAGCGCCCGACGCACGGCCCCCGAGCGCTGGGCCAGTGCCTGGGCATGCCGCCGGGCAAACGCCTGCCGGCAGCGCCAGACCAGGGCCAGGAGTTGATGCAGAGCCCCGCGGGCCTTCAAGACCGACAGCGGCGCCGGTTGGCGGTGTTCCTCGAGAATGCTCTGGTACAAAGCGGGCATCGCTGGGACCCCGGGAAACACCCGCGGCACGGCCTGATTCAGGCCCCGGTGCAGTTCCCGGGTCACCTCTGCCGACAGCCCCTGCAAGACGCCTTGCCCCGGCACGACGATCTGGAGCCAGTACAGCTCACACGGGTTCATGGCCGCCCCCACCCCGCCGTGCGTTTCCCCTGGCCGGGTGATATAGACCTGTCCCGGCCCGACTTCATACACCTCGTGTCCAGCCCACCAGTCGACACTGCCGCCGACGAGGTAGCAGATCTCGAAGCCCTCATGCTGGTGACTCCCCAGGTGTCCCACGGCCGCGTGCGGGAAGCGCGACCACCCGATGTGCCGCAACTCCGGCAGGATGCAGTGCTCGGCCCGGTAGTCCTCGCGTTCCAGGGGACTGTCTGCCATGGTTGACGCACCTGCCAGATTCGGCCCGGGCCGAACCTACGGTCTGGTCGCCGCCGCCGCACGGACGAACACCATTCTGCGCAGCCACTCACGCTCTTGCCAGTTCCATTCCCGCGAGGTGCGGCTGAAGTGCTGCCGCACGCGCTGCAGGTGGTCCTGCTGCAGCACCCAGCCCGGGCCCAGATGCTTGAGGTACACGGAAGGATCTATCAACACGGGGTTGGGCACCGCACCGTGGCGCTCCCAGATGATGATCTTGTCCAAGCGGGCATCGCGCCGCACCCGGATGCCCAGCCGGGCCAGGGGCAGCCAACGGGTGCGCAGCATGGGCGGGTTGAGCCGGCCGCCAAACTCGGCGACGGTCGGGGAAAGATGACCGGCCATGCACCAGTAGTAGCGGCCCTCAGGGGACCGCAGTTCCGACTGTGGCTGCCAGGGTCCCAGCCCCCCGTGCTCGTCGGCCTCATAGCCGGTGGTCAGTTCGTGTCCGTGGGAAGCCTGGGCATCCCAGACATCCTGGGCGATGATGTTCCACGGGGGGTCCGTGCTGAGCTGAATCCGAGCCAGGAAGGTGCCCACATTGAGCGCCACCAGCCCCAGAATCACCGTCCAGCGCAGCGGCCAGCTTGGCAAACGCATGAGCAGGGCCGCCACCCCCAGCCAGAAGGCCGGCAGCACCACCCCCAGATAGCGCGGCCACCACACCGCCAGCCACTGGAAATGCGGGGCTTTCTCGGCCTGGGCGTACCACTGAAGACACCCCAGGTGCACGCCCCAGCACAGTCCCCAAAGGATAGCCAGGATCCCCAAGACCGCCGTGGCCCGCCCCAGGCGCTGACGCCAGGTTGCGCCCGCGAAATACCACAGACAGGCCGGCAGCAGAATGGCGGCCGGCAGACTGATCCACGGGTTCTGGACCAGCAGCGCCCAGCGGGTGAACCAGGCGGCGCGGGCGGCGATCACCGCCCAGGCCAAAGTCGCGGCCAGCCCCAGGGATAAGAGCATCACCGGCAGGCGGGCCAGCCAGCGGCCCAGATCCATCAGCCACGCCACCCCCCCCGCCGCCCCCAGAATCCCCACCCACCCCCATCCCCACCCCCGGAAGTTCCAGACGTTCCCCGGCCAGTAGAGGGGACTGACCCAGTTCACGAAACTGCGGCAGTAAAACCCGTAGGTGGGCAGCAGCAGCCACGCCCCCAGGAGAAAGGCGGTGCGCCACCAGGGCTCCGGAGGCGGGTCCTTGGCGGTCGTGCCGCGCCAGCGCTGGGGCCAGGGCATCAGCCCCACCAGGAGCGCCAGCGCCACGGCTTCCATCACCGACATGTACAGGGTCAGCGTCCAGCGGGGAATGATGTAAGTACCCTCGGGGCCCTTCTCGTGGAATTCCATGTGCTGGGGCCACTCCCAGCCCAGCAGGAACGACGAAGCCGAGTGGCGGGCCATCTGGAAGCCATCCCGCCCATCGTGAAAAATAGGGATCCAGGTCAGGCCCGAGGCATTCCAGTTGATGCGGTCTTCATCCTGGGCATCACTGGTGACCCCCGGGGCGATCCCGGTACGTTTGGCCCATTTATTAAACGAGGTGTAATACCAGTACGGGCCGTAGCCGATGGCCGTGGCCCCGATCGTGAAGAAGACGACCACCAGCACCACTCGCCACCAGGGCCGGCGCAGCATGGCCAGCACCATCAGCGGCATCAGGGCCAGAACGATCAGGGAATTGGCATTGACCCACACGGACAACGCCCCGGCCAGGACCCAGCCCAGCCAGACCAGGATCCACACCCACCAGCGCCGCGTGCGCGTCCACCACAGCAGGCACCCGGTCGCCAGGGTCACGGCGAACCAGGTGTCCATGTACATCTTGGCATCGCGGGAAAACGCCAGGTAGTAGGCCGAGGTACACGCCAGCAGGGCCGCCGCCAGGGATACCCGTTTGGACAGCAGTTGCCGGCCCAGGAAGTAAGTGGCCGGGATGGTCAGGATGCCGCATAGGGCCGGAATAAAACGCATCCAGAACGGGGTGAGGTAGACGTGCTGGCCCAGCCACCAGTAGACGATGTAATGCAGCGGCATGAAGCCGGCATCTTGGAGCCGCTCCCAGAGTTCCTTCCAACTGCCGCACACCCGGCCATAGGTCAAAGCTTCATCAAACCAGATCGGCGGGCGCTCGAGCCGGTAGAAGCGCAGGGCGGCACCGATGGCCGTCAGGCCCAGCAGGGCCCACAGGTGCCAGGGGTTGAGCAGCCACCGCCGCCGCCACGAGGGCGCGGCCGCGGCACCGGCCGGACCCGGGGCGGTTTCTTGTGCTGGCGTAATGGGCGATGCTGCTTCGGTGGGCACGACGCTGAATAGGATACACTCGAATCGGAATCACCGGCACTGGCCCCCCGGCACCGGTGGGCAAGCGGCCCGCCAAAACGTCCGGCTGCCGCGGATTGGCGTCTGCGCAGACCCGTGCCCGGAGAAACCGAGAGGCACTGGTCTGCCGCCCCCGGAAACAAGATGGGCAACCAGTGGCACCCTGCCCGGAAGTTTTGCCAGCCCCGTGGGCCGGCCACCGGGGGTACCCGGGGCGGGTCGGCTACCCCCAGCTTCATCGGTCCTGGCTGCCTTGGGTCATGGCCCGGGCATCCAGCAGGCGATCCACCGTGGCCGGGTCCAGAAGTTTCTTGTCGGTCAGGAGTTCCCGGATAGTCTTGCCGGTGGCCGCCGCTTCCTTGGCCAGTTTGGCCGCCACATCGTAGCCCAGCACCGGAGCCAGGCTGGTCACCATCATCAGGGACTGCTCGACGGAGCCACTGCAGCGGCGCCGGCTGACCTCGAGCCCCAAGATGACCTTCTCCATCAAGAGCCGGCTGACGTTGGCCAGAAGGTGAATCGACTCCAGCATCGCATCGGCCATCACCGGCATGGCCACGTTGAGCTCGAAGATGGACCCCACCCCCCCCAGGTCGGCCGTGGTGATGACCGCATCGTTGCCGATCACCCGGCAGGCCACCTGCATCACCGACTCGCAGATCACCGGGTTGACCTTGCCCGGCATGATCGACGATCCCGGCTGGATGGCCGGCAGGACGAGTTCGCCCAGCCCGCAGCGCGGGCCCGAGCCCAGCCAGCGGATGTCACTGGCGATCTTGGACAGCGACAGGGCGAGGGTCTTGAGCCGCCCGTGGGCATCGGCAAAGCCGTCGCGCGAGGCCTGGGCCTCGAAGTGGTTCTGTGCCTCAGCGAACTCCAGGCCGGTCATGCGCGACAGTTCGGCCGCGACCCGCCGGCCAAACTCGGGGTGGGTGTTGATGCCCGTGCCCACGGCCGTGCCGCCGATGGCCAGCGAAGAAGCCAGGGCCCCCATCGCTTCGCGGGCCCGCTGGAGGCCCAGTTGCACCTGCCGGGCGTACCCCGAGAACACCTGGCCCATGCGGATGGGGGTGGCGTCCATCAGGTGCGTCCGTCCAACCTTGATGACATCGTCCCACTGCGCGGCCTTGCGGGCCAGGGCATCGTGCAGTTTCTCCAGGCTCGGCAGCAGTTGAGCCTGGATCGTCAGCGTCGCCGCGATGTGCATGGCCGTAGGGAAAGTGTCGTTGGAGGACTGGCCCATGTTCACATCGTCATTCGGATGCAGGAATCGCTTTCCACCCCTCGATGCGGCGCCGCCTTTTCCGGGGGCGGTTGGCCCGTCCGTGTTTCGTCCGGCCAGGACCGAACGGTTGCCCCGCTGCATCGCCCGGTTGGCGATTACCTCGTTGACGTTCATGTTGGTGGAAGTCCCGGACCCGGTCTGAAACACATCCACCGGAAAGTGCCCTTCCAGCTTGCCCGTAATCATCTCATCGCACACGGCGATGATGGCCCGGGCCTTGGCGTCGGTCAGCTTGCCCAGATCGCGATTGGCCACGGCACAAGCTTTCTTGAGATACCCAAATCCCCGGATCACCTCCCCCGGAATGCGTCGCTGCGACACCGGGAAGTTCAGCACCGCCCGCTGCGTGCTGGCCCCCCACAGGGCCCCCGCCGGTACCGGCATCTCCCCCATCGAATCCTTTTCCATCCGCGTGCTGCTGGTCATGATGCACCTCTTGGTCAGTTCGGCCCTGGCCGCACTCTCCCCACCCGCCAACGGGTCGGCCAACACGTCCGGGCGGAGTGCCACGGGTCGCCCGTCTTTGGAAGCCCCGTGCTTCTGGACTGCTCAACGCACGGGTCCGCGGAGACGCCGACGCGTGCCGCCGGAATATTTGGCCTCCCATCCAGTGTATCCATCCGCCCCCATGGATCAGAAAAGCTCAATCTGATAAGGTTTGTAGGCGCGCCCGCCGCGCCTTGCAGGCAAAGGACCCCCCATGCCCGAATTCACCCCCGGATCCACCCCCGGTGCCACCCCCGGATTCCCCTACGAGCCGACGTTTCAATACGGCACCGATGACACCGCTTATCGCCTCCTATCCAGGGACTTCGTCAAGACCCTCCCCCTCGACGGCCGCTCTTACCTCAAAGTGGACACCGAAGGGCTGCGACTGTTGGCCCGGCAGGCCTTCGCCGATGTCTCGTTCTACCTGCGGCCCAAACACCTGGCCCAGCTTCGCGCCGAGCTGGATGACCCCGAAGCGTCTGATAACGACCGGTTTGTGCTCTACACGCATCTGCAGAACGCCGTGGTCGCGGCCGCCGGGCAGCTTCCGACCTGCCAAGACACCGGCACTGCCATCATCCTGGGCAAGAAAGGCCAGCGCATCCTGACCGAGGGCGATGATGCGCAAGCGCTGTCCCACGGGGTGTGGCAGACCTATCAGGAGCGCAATCTGCGCTACTCGCAGATCGCCCCCCTGGCCATGTTCCAGGAGAAGAATACCGCCTGTAATCTGCCGGCCCAGATCGACATTCTGGCCGAGACGACTGCCGACACCGCCCTTGAATACAAGTTCCTCTTTGTGGCCAAGGGTGGGGGCAGCGCCAACAAGACCTACCTCTACCAGCAGACCCCGGCCGTGCTCAACGAGAAGGACCTGATGGCCTTTCTGGGGGCGAAACTCTCCGATCTGGGCACGGCCGCCTGCCCCCCGTATCACGTGGCCATCGTCATTGGCGGCACCTCTGCGGAAACCAACCTCAAGACCGTGAAGCTCGCGTCCACGGGCTACCTGGATCATCTGCCCACCACGGGCAGCCCCGGCGGACGGGCCTTCCGGGATGTGGAGATGGAAAAGCGCATTCTAGAAGCCTCCTTCCGCTGCGGTATCGGGGCCCAGTTTGGCGGCAAGTACATCGCCCACGATGTGCGGGTAATCCGCCTGTCCCGGCACGCGGCCTCGTGCCCCATCGGCCTGGGCGTCTCTTGCTCGGCCGACCGCAACATCAAGGCCAAGATCACTGCGGACGGCATCTTCCTGGAACAGCTCGAGTTCCACCCCGAGAACTATCTGCCCGCCGAAGCCCCGGAACTGGCCGGCCCGGTCAAGATTGATCTCAACCAGGGCCTCGCGAAGGTCCGCCAGATCCTGACCCGCTTCCCCATCAAGACGCGGCTGTCCCTGACGGGCACACTCATCGTGGCCCGGGATGTGGCCCACGCCCGCATCAGGAAGTTGCTCGAAGAAGGCAAGCCCATGCCCGAGTACTTCAAAGAATACCCCATCTACTACGCCGGACCCGCCAAAACCCCCCAGGGCATGCCCAGCGGTTCGTTCGGACCGACCACGGCCGGGCGGATGGACTCCTACGTAGACCTTTTCCAGGCCCACGGTGGTTCGATGGTCATGATCGCCAAGGGCAACCGCTCGAAGCAGGTGACCGAGGCCTGCCAGAAGCACGGTGGTTTCTATCTGGGCTCCATCGGCGGCCCGGCCGCCATCCTGGCCCAGAACAACATCAAGAAGGTCGAGGTGGTGGACTTCGAGGACCTGGGCATGGAAGCCATCCGCAAGATCGAAGTGGTGGACTTCCCCGCCTTCATCATCGTGGATGACAAGGGCAACGACTTCTTCGCCCAGATTGCGGGCAACGCCCAGGCGGCGCATGCGCACTGACCCGCCGGGCATCGGGGGCCTGGGCCAACCTCGGGTGCCTGGGGCTGCGTCCTCGCGGGTGGCTGGGGCTGCGTCCTCGCTGCCCCAGTCCCTGCATCCCGGGTGGCTGGGGCTGCGTCTTCGCCGGGTGCCTGGGGCTGCGTCCTCGCTGCCCCAGTTGTCCCACGCACCCCCACGGGTTGGGGCTGGACGCAGAGGGAGACTGGGGCAGCGCAGACGCAGCCCCAGCCACCCGCCACCCCGATTGCCCACCAGTTTCCCCAATGCTAACCTGCCCCCATGTCGCAAACGCGACGCCACCGTCATTCGCTGAACATCCCGGGCCACGCCCACGAGCTTAGTGGGCGACGCGAAGCCGCTTTATTCCGGGGTCTAGACCACCGAGGGCGCCGGGTTGTCCCCGATGTCATAAACCTCCTACGAACCGAAGGCCTTATTTGCCCCAGCGGCGGCCCAGCGGACACCGTTTGGCTTCCGGCGAGATCGCAATCCGCACGTGTCCAGCGACTTGTTGCCTCGCCCACCACTGTATCCGACCCCCTCATGGACAAAAGTGCTCAGATCGACTGACATGTAAAGAGGTGAGAAACAGGCTCGCGATACCAAGCGAGTTTCCCGGGGCAATCAGAAATCGAAGATGGCGCCGCCAGTAGCGCGGCGTCCGTCATCACCCCCCGATCAGAGATCAGAAATCCCTGATCAGAGATTCCGCTAACAGCACGCATCCTTCACGCGCGTCCGGCCGCGTTTGCCGGGGAGATTGCAGCAGAACTCCTCGCCGCAGGCCACCGGGGCCACCAGTTTGTGGTTCACCCCGCTGTCGCGCACGGGCAGGCCGTAGCCATCGCGCAGGTTGCGGCGGTGTTCCAGGATGGCCTCCATTTCGGCCGGAGTGCCGATGGCGGGGGGATTGTTCTTGATGGCATCGTGGAGCATGGCCCAGGAAACCTCTGAGGCCACGGCCGAATCCCGGGCCGTGGGGAAGCCCAGGTTCCGGCCCGCCATCATGGAGCGGGCGAACACGTTGACCATCACATCCAGCTTCTTGTCGCCAAAGGGGGCAGTCTTGCTGATGGTCTGATCGACCCCGTGCAGTTCGATGGTGGCCGATTTGAAGTTGTGCGTCATGCGGGCGATGCCCTTGGTGCCGATGACATCCACGTAGCAGTTGTGGGTCTTGGTCTGGGCCAGGTGGCCGTAGACAAAGCCCTGGGTGATGTCGAACACTACCCCGCTCTGGAACGTGCCATGCACGTTTACCCACCAGGGCTCCTTGTGGCTCCACATGCGTACGCCCTGGGCGTGCCAGTGGGCGTACTCGCTGCCGGCGTACCAGCGGGCCACATCCACATAGTGCATGCCGCAGTCGTGGAAGGGCGGGCCTTCAGGGTCGTGCCCCTCCGTGGGCATGTGGCCGGGGGTCATGTGGCACACGCGCACGATGGCCAGGTCGCCGATCTGGCCGGATTTGATGAACTCGATGATCTCCTGGTGGTACCAGGCGTTGCGATTGAAGATGTTGACGGCGACCAGCCGGTCCGAAGCTTCGATTTCCTTGACCAGTTTCCATTCGGTGGCCGGGTCCATGGCCAGGGGCTTTTCCGCGAGGATGTGCAGCTTTTCCTTGAGCGCCCGCTGCAGGAGCGCCGGCCGCTCATCGGCCAGGGTGAACAGGCCCACCGCATCCAGGGACTTGTCGCGGAAGATCACTTCCGGTTCGCTCAGGATCACCGCTTTGGGGACGGTGCGCCGGGCCGCTTCGCGGGTGGGCTCCCAACCGTCGCAGATGTAGACCACTTCCCAGACATCGCTGCGCAGCATCTCGGCCACGAAGCCCCGGCCCATGCGGCCGAAACCGATCACGCCGATACGAAAACGGCGGTTCATAGTCATTATCCTTCTATAGCACACGACCCCAGGCACGCCGCCTGGGGCCATCGGAACCATCCCAAAACCATCCCGAACACCTCTAAAGACTACCGAGTAAGCCACCCGAAGGCAAGGGTTTACACTCCCATGCGGCCGAGTTTCCACAATCGAATTGTCCGGTACAATTCCCGGCCGTGCAACGTTTTAAGAAACCGCCGCTGAAGCTCCAGGTCACCACCCTCTGGGATTACCCCTCCCAGAGCTACGCAGACAAGCTGCAAGGTAATCCCAATTATCCGGGGGTCACCCCCAGCTACCTTATCTGGAATCTGCTGCAGCGCTACACCACGCCCGGCCAGCTCGTCGTGGACCCGTGTGCCGGCAGCGGCACCACCCTGGATGTGGCCCGCGATCTGGGCCGACGGGCCCTGGGCTATGACCTGACCCCGACAAGGAAAGACATTTTCCGGGTTGATGCGCGAAAACTGCCCCCCGAATTGACCGGCAAGGTGGATTTCGTCTTTATCGATCCCCCCTACTCCACCCATATTCACTACTCCGATGATCCCCGCTGCATCGGTAAGCTCGATGCGGGGGAAGGATCCGTGGGTCGCTACTACCAGGCGATGGAGCAGGTGATCCGGGAGATTCACCGCATCCTGAAGCCGGGACGGCACATGGCCCTGTACGTATCCGATTCCTTCGTCAAGGGCGAGGGCTTTTACCCCATCGGCTTCGAGCTTTTCGCCCGCTTGCGTCAACACCTCGAACCCGTGGACATAATCGCCGTAACCCGTCACAACAAGACGCTGGAGATGGGCAACTACCGCCGCGCCGCCGAGGAGGGCAATTTCTTCCTGCGCGGGTTCAACTATCTGTTCATCCTGCGGAAGCGCCCGGAATCCCGGTGAAAGATGTGGGGGGCCGGGGTGGCCGCAGTGCTGCAGCGCCAGGCCCGCATTCAGGTCTCCGACCTTGCCCTTCTGGTGCGGGGCACAACCGTCCCTAAAGCTGGCCGCCTTCTCGAATGTGGCTCCTACCGGCGTAATGCCGTGGCCGTCGCCGCTGAAGCGGATCCTGGCACCCCGGATGTCGCGGGGGGAATTCCCCGCCAGGTCAAAAGCCGCTTTCTTCTTCACTCCAACAAACCTCATCCATCCGGCCGGGAATGGGTCGTTACCTGGAGTGGTCCGGCCTGTCCTGCCGCCGGGGGTGGCGGAATGGTGGTGCCCGATGGATCGAGGGGGCGACACCAGCAACCCTCGCCCCCCGGGCAACCGAGCCCCGCAACGGCCTGTCTGGTGCGGGCATGATCGTGGCCAGTCAGGCGACCTGCACGAGTGAAATCGCGTCGATGAAGGTCGTATAGTCGGGAATCGCGGCGGTGGCGGGGAAGGCGCTGGTATGGGTTCAGACGAACACGGGAAAACTCGCCGTGCCATAGTCGCTGAAGCTGCTACTAGCGGG
>JAJXSS010000081.1 GCA_021784455.1 Planctomycetota bacterium | reverse complement strand
GGCCGGCGGTTCTGGTAATTGAGGTAGTACGCGTGTTCCCACACATCCAGGCCGAGGATGGGCTTACCGCCGCAACCGGCCGCCTCGCCGATGGCGCTCTTCATCAGCGGGTTGTCCTGGTTGGCGGTGGAGCAGATGTCCAGTTTGCCGTTGCCCACGCACAGCCAGGCCCAGCCCGAGCCAAAGCGCGTCGTGGCCGCCGTGGTGAATTTTTCCTTGAACGAGGCAAAGCTGCCAAAGGCGGCATTGATGGCACTGGCCAGTTCGCCCGTGGGCTCACCGCCGCCGCCTTTGCCCTTGGGCGCCAGGTTCACCCAGAACTGGCTGTGATTGGCGTGGCCACCGGCGTTGTTGCGCACGGCGGTGCGTTTGGCCTCAGGGATTCTGGCCAGGTCGGCGATCACCTGCCAGACGTTGTCAGACACGCCGCTGACGCCTTCCAGGGCCTTGTTCAGGTTGGTCACGTAGCCGCTGTGGTGCTTGCCGTGATGGATTTGCATGGTCTGGGTGTCGATGATTGGTTCCAAGGCATCGAACCCGTAAGGAAGATTGGGAAGTTGAAAAGCCACGATCGTGTTCCTTTCACAGTTGGCGGGATGCGGTGGTCAGCAGGTCGGACGGCACCCCTAGAGGAAACTCAACGCCCGCGACACGCAGGGCTGGTCGTTGGACCACAAGCCGCCGGGCAGTTCTGCGACGCCAGCCCCCCGAAGCCGCAGAGCCCTGAACGGCGGGGGATGCTAGGAGATGCGGGGCAGCGCAGTCAAAATATTGAGTCTAAATTGCATTTAGATCATTTATAGCAATAATGGTATATCAATTTTAATAATCATATTGTAATATTCGGACTCAATTCAAAAAGAGAACTGGACACAGCCGCCCTTGGTACATAATTGAGAGAGACGCATGTGGGACCTTGCGGTATGGAAACCAGGGGTTTGAACATGCGAAGTCTGACAAGTGATTTTGGTCTTGCAGCCGGTGGCGGAACGATCGCGGGATCGCCCCCCGCCGGACGTGGAACTATTGGGGAAAGGAGGTCTGAATATGTCCCAGGCCCTGACCCACAACTTGTCGCCGCTGGAGCAAGCCCGACGGCTGGAGCGGATGGAATTCGCCGGTTCGGCGGCCCAATTGAGCCCGTCGGATCAGGCGGCGATGCACCGCATCCTGGATGCGAAGGGCGATTTCGTGCCCAACCCTCAGTTTGGACGGGCCAATGCCTACCGCCGGCTGTTTGAGGAGCCGGCGCCGGTGCCCCGCCCCGACACGAGCTGGTACCACCCGGTGATGGACAACATTACGGAGATGCGCGGCCGGGGATCGGTCCGGCCGGTGCTTCTGACAGCCCAGCAGGAACAGACGCTGTTCCTGCAGTTCAACTATTGCCGCTGGATGGTGGCCCGGCTCAAGAAGGAGACGGGTGAAGGCCCGCTGGACCTGGCCCGGGCCCGGGAAATCCTGGACTGGTTCAACCGAGCCGAGGCTCTGCGTGACCAGATCGCCCAGACCAATCTGGCGCTGGTGCTGGCGATGGCTAAACGCACCCGCCTGTCCGAGGTGGACTTTTCCGACCTCGTGAGCGAGGGCAACATGGCGCTGTTGCGGGCCATCGACAAGTTCGATGTGGCCCGCGGGTTCAAGTTCTCCACCTACGCCTGCCGGGCGATTCTCAAGGCGTTTTCGCGCATGGGGGTGAAGCTGTCGAAGTACCGCCAGTTCTTCCCCACGGATTTCGATCCCAAGCTGGAGCGCTCCAACTACACTGAATCCAAGCGCGAAGGCCACGCCGATGACTGTGTGGATGAAATCCGGCGCATCATGAATAACAACGCTGCGGAACTGACGCCGATCGAGCGTGAGGTGATCGAGCACCGCTTTGCGGTGGGCCGGCGGCGCCGGCCGGAAGCCGAGCCGGGAGCCCTGACCCTGGAGCAGGTGGGCCAGATCATCGGCGTGACCAAGGAGCGGGTGCGGCAGATCCAGAACAAGGCCCTGGATAAGATCCGCCAATCCCTCGAGGATGGGTTCCTGGGGTGAGCGGCGCGGTGCGGTTCACCGAACGCTCCCGCAGCACGATAGCCCCCCCACTGCATGCCCCTCGACCACCCCCCATCCCCCGCTTCCCTCAGCGACTACCTCGCTGCCGAAAGAACGTTCCTCGCCTGGATCCGCACGGGCCTGGCCCTCATGGGCTTCGGCTTCGTCATCGCCCGCTTCGCCGTCTTCCTTCAGGAAATCCACCAGCAGCAACCCCCTCAGACCCAGGCCCACACCGGCCTGTCGCTCTGGTTCGGTACCGCCGTCATCCTCCTGGGCGTGGCCGTCAACCTCTTCGCCGCCTGGCGTCACCTGCACCTGGTCCGTCAGCTCAATCGCGGCACCCCCTCTCACTTCCACCCCTCCACGCACGCCCTGCTCGTGGCCGTCGTGCTGGCCTTCATCGGCCTGTGCATGGCGATCTATCTCACGTTCCTTTGATTGTGCGGCAGCACCCGTACCGATCGCGGAATGCCTGGGATCGGTGGATAATCCAGCATTGGCTCTCCCCCTCCCTTGGCGGCCCCGCTGGCCCCGCTGCCAGCCACCGTGGCCCATGTAGCTGGTCATGGCCGGGGGTAACCCCGCGGGTGACAAATCGGGTATGAACGACCTGCAGTTGGACTCTCCTCCGCTCCCCCGGCGCACGGATGACGGAGCTTTGCCGGAAGCCCCCGGGCCTAGGGCCGATGCTTACGGGCAAAGCAGCCCTCCTGCCGAGCCACCAGGCCGCGGATTTGCAGCATGGTGAGATCGGCCTGGATCGTCTGCACCGCCAGGCCGGTGGCAGCGGCCAGTTGGTCCAGGGCCAGGGGCTGATCCAGGGCCTCGACGATCTTCTTCTGCGAGGTTGTCAGATTCTGATTCAGCGTGAACAGCGGGGCATCGCTTGCGTGCCCGTCCGATTCGGGAGTCAGCCCCGCCTTGAGCATGGCCCCCGTTTCACCCAGGGCATCCAAGGCGTCGGCCACGTTGGTCACCAGCGTGGCCCAGCCTTCGCGGATGATCTTGTGGCATCCGGCCGAGGCGGCCGAATCCACCCGCCCCGGCAGGGCCAAGACCTCGCGGTGATGCTCCTCGGCCGCCAGCCGGGCCGTGATCAGGGCCCCGGAGCGCAGGGCCGCCTCCACCACCAGCACGCCCAGGGACAAGCCGGAGATGATCCGGTTACGTTTGGGGAAATTTTCGGCCAAGGGCGGGCTCTGCATGGGAAGTTCGCTGATGACCGCGCCGTGACCGTTGGCGATCTGGTCCAAGAGCGGCGCATGCTCGGTCGGATAGGGCCGGGCCAGGCCCGACCCCAGCACGGCGATGGTGCGCCCCTGCACGCGCAAGGCCGCCCGATGGGCCGCGGCATCGATACCGTAGGCCCCGCCGCTGACGATGCAGAGGCCCGCCTGGGCCGCCAGAGCGGCGAAGCGGTCGGCCTGTTCGCGGCCGTAGGCCGTGCAGCGTCGGGAACCGACCAAGGCCAGAGCCACGGCATCGGACGGTTCGAGGCTGCCGCGCACGTACAGGACGGGCGGCGGGTCGTCGATGTGTTTCAGCAGCGGCGGATAGGCCGCATCCTCCAGCATCAGCAGCCTCGCCCCGTGGCGATCGATCAGTTCGCGTTCGCGGGCCACGGCCCCGGATGCGGCCACCTCATCCAGGCCCCGGCGAATCTCCGCGGCCCGCTGCCGGCCGATGCCGTCCACGCCCGCCAACTCGCCGGTGCTGGCCTCGACCACGCGCTGGGCACTGCCCAGAGCCTTGAGTGCCCGGACCGTCAGTACGGGACCTAATCCCGGGGCCAAGGTCAGAGCCAGAAGGGCGTTACTCACCTCGGAAATCATGCCGCCAGTATACCGCTGATCGCCGTTCTTCCAACGAATCTTCCCGGCGGGCCATTCATCCAGGCGCGAGACGCACGGGCCCAGCATGAGAAAAGCCCGCCGCGGCCAGAAGGTCGCGGCGGGCGGTTCGTTTGAGGGCTGCCTTCTGCAACCCGTCGGACTGCTCAGTGCAGCCCTCCATCATATTGAGACACAGGTCACCTCCCTTACAGAAAAGGTTGTGCCAGCCGTCACCGACCCCTGACAGCCCCTGGCCCCAAGCCAGCCAAGCCGCGAGTTGCCGGCCGCCAGTCCCTTTCCGCCCCGCGACGTCTCGCGGAGCACAGCGCCCGCCGGGTGACGTCAACCCAGCGCTCGACCGGGGTATCCGGGGCGGGCGACTGGGGGTTTCCCCGCAGCGACCGCTCCGTCCGAGCCCGGCACCTCAATTGTTCAATTCAATCCGGCCCAGGTCAAGCAATTGCCCCAAGTCTTGTGGTTTTCGGACCTTGGGGTCTGACGGCCGGGGAGGCCGCCCGGGTTGGCAAATCCCCTGGACAGGCCTGGGGAGTCTGCGCTGCCACCCTGCCGTCGCAAGGAAAACATCTGCCGACCGAACCATCATCCGGCCGATACGTACAATTCCCTGTACAGAAAATGTGCCCGAAGTTAAGGAGTCTGTGATGAATCGTATTCGATGGTATGGTCCGGCAGTCGTTTTGCTGTTGACAGTTTTACTGGTCATGGTGCTGGGGCCGGGGATCACGCGGCAACTGACGTATGCCCACGAGGCCGCCAAGGTCCAACTGGTCAAGGACAGTCTGGACCATGACTCGGCCCTGGCCCAGCTCAGCAACGCCTTTAAGGAAGTGGCCCAGGCGGTGGAGCCCTCGGTGGTGTACATCCAGGTGTACAAGAAGCCGTCGGCTCATCCGCAGTCGGGCATGAGCGACGACCTGCTGCGTCGCTTCTTTGGCCCCAACATGGTCCCGCCCGGCGTGCAGCCGCCGGATCAGAACCAGCAGCCCCAGTCCACGCCCAACGATGACCGCTACGCCGTGCCGCAGATCTACGGCTCGGGCTCGGGATGGGTGTACGACACCCAGGGCCACATCATCACCAACTACCACGTGATCAAGGATGCCGACAAGGTGGTGGTGCGTTTCCACGATGGAACCGAGCGTACGGCCAAGGTGCAGGGCGTGGACCCGCGCACCGACATCGCGGTGCTGCAAGTGGATGGCGTCAAGGCCGTGCCCGCCACCATCGCCACCCAGCCCGTAGCCCAGGGCGAGATCGTCTTTGCCTTCGGGTCGCCCTTCCGCTTTGAGTTCTCCATGAGCCAGGGCATCGTCTCGGCCAAAGGCCGGCGTCTGGGCATCACCGACGTCAAGGTCCAGAACGGCCAGCTCGTACAGGAAGGCTACGAGAACTTCATCCAGACCGATGCCGCCATCAACCCCGGTAACTCGGGCGGCCCGCTGACCAACATCTACGGCCAGGTGGTGGGCATGAACAGTGCCATCGCCACGCGCACCGGCGCGTTCAACGGCCTGGGGTTTGCCATCCCCGTGGACATGGTCAAGCACATCGCCGACCAGCTCATCACCAAGGGCAAGATCAGCCGCGGCTATCTGGGGGTATACATCCGCGACCTGGATGAGAAGATGGCCCGGACCTTCGGCTTCAGCGGCAAGGGCGTGCTGGTGGACCCGGGCACGATCCCCGGCGGCCCGGCCGAGGCCGCGGGCCTGAAGCGCGGGGACATCATCACCAAGGTGGGCGGCAAGGCGGTGACCTCGGCCGACCAACTGCGCAACATGGTGGCCAACATCGCCCCGGGCACCAAGACCACCCTCGAGGTTTTCCGCAACGGCAAGACGCTCAGCCTGCCGCTGACCGTGGCCGAACTGCCCAGTGAGAGCGCGACAGCCGCCGTTGACACGGAACCGAACGCGCCGACCAACAAGAACCGTCAGGTCCTGAACGATCTGGGCTTTGATTCGGTGATGGACATGACGCCGGACATCGCCGCACGCTACCGGATCAAGATGGTCCCGGGCGTGCTGGTGCTGGATGTGCGTGACGACTCGGCCGCCGCAGCAGAAGGCATCACCCGCGGTGCCATCATCACCGACGTCATGGGCACCAAGGTGGCCACGGTGGACCAACTGGCCACGGCCCTGAGCAAGTACAACCTGACCCGAGGCGTGCGTATCAGCGTTGTGGAGAACGGTCAGGAGCGTTTCGCGGTGCTCCAGTTGCCTCAGAATTGACGGCCGGATGATTTTGCGACGTACTCCTGGCCCGGTCGCATGGTGCGGCCGGGCCTTTTTTTGGAGAGCCCCGGCGTCACGGCAGGCAGGCGCGGTTTGGGGCAGCGGGCCCGCCGGCGGCCGGACCGCCCGCCCCCCGCGGCACCGCTATACTGTCACCATGACCGCCATGGCCACCGCGTCCAGCGAGATTGCCCCGGAAACCGCCGGCCCCCTGGTTGACGTTCAGGGCCTCAAGACCTATTTCCCCGTCAAACGCGGCCTGCTGCAGCGCACCATCGGTTTCGTCAAGGCGGTCGACGAGGTCAGCTTCCGCATCGAGGCCGGCCAGACCCTGGGGCTGGTGGGTGAATCGGGCTGCGGCAAATCCACGGCCGGCCGGACCCTGCTGCGTCTGATTCCCGCTACGGCCGGTTCGGTACACTTCGACGGCCAGGATGTGTTTGCCGCCAATCGCTCGACCATGAAGGCCCTGCGGCGGCGGATGCAGATCATCTTTCAGGACCCCTACGGCTCGTTGAATCCCCGCATGACCATCGGGCGCATCATCAGCGAGCCCATTCTGGTGCATGGGCTGGCCCGCGGCAGCGAGCTCGAAGACCGGGTGGCGGGGCTGCTGACGCGTGTGGGCCTGGCCCCGGACTACGCGGCCCGCTATCCCCATGAGTTTTCCGGAGGTCAGCGGCAGCGGATCGGCATCGCCCGGGCCCTGTCCCTGCAGCCGCGCTTTATCGTCTGCGATGAGCCGGTTTCGGCCCTGGATGTGTCCATCCAGGCGCAGATCCTGAACCTGCTGTCCGACCTGCAGGCCGAGCTGCACCTGTCGTACTTGTTCATCGCCCACAACCTGGCGGTGGTCCAGCACTTTTGCGACCGCATTGCGGTCATGTATCTGGGACGGATTGTGGAAATCGGCCCGCGGGGGCACGTCGTCGGGAGCCCCCGGCACCCCTACACAGCCGCCCTGCTCAGCGCGGCCCCCATGCCCCAGCCTGGGCGCCAGCGTCAGAGAATCGTGCTGCCGGGCGAGGTGCCATCCCCCATCAACCCCCCGTCGGGTTGTGCCTTCCACCCGCGTTGTCCACTGAGCCGGGAACTGGCCCGGCAGGCCGCCGAGCAGGACACGGTTTCCATCACGATCCGCGGCCAGACGGGGAAGGTGATGCGTCGCTGCGTGGAGCAGCGCCCGGTGCTGGAACCGGCCGGGGCCCAAAATCCGTGCCAGGTCGCCTGCTGGTATCATGAGAAGCTTGACGCTTGGCGCCAAGCCCGATAGATTGCCGCCATCGCCTTGGCTCTGGCCCACCCTTGGGAGTTCCCGTCCATGTCGATCCGCCGACGTTTCGCGTGCGTTGTTCTGCCGGTACTTATGACTCTGGCCCTGGTGCCGACCGTGTGGGCGCAGGATCAGGCCAAGACTGACCAGGACGGTGGCCCGGCCCAGCGCTGGGTGGACTTCAACCACTACGTGCTGGTCGCCCAGCCGACGCTGGCCAAAGCCAACGCCCAGGCTCTGCTGTCCGTGGGCCCGCAGAAGCTGCTGGACATCGTCGAAGCCAGCGAATACCGCAGCAACTACTCCAGCACGCTGGAGCGGGCCGAGCGGACCGCCGGCCTGGAAAAGGTCGCCAAGGAACTGGCCCAGCACATCGAGGAGGCCCGCCTGGCCCGCAGCCGTGAGCCGGCCCGGATCAAGGCGGATATCCAGAACCTCGGGGCCTCGGCCCGGCAGCGCTACAACGCCACCGAACGCCTCAAGGCGGCCGGACAATACGCCGCCCCGCTGCTGCTGCAGGATCTGCTCGATGATCAGGAGTCGGCCCTGCACCCGTTCATTCTGTCGGCCATCACGAACATCGGCCGGCCGCTGGTCTACCCGCTGGCGACGGCTCTGCCCCACCTGCATGCCCGCCCCATGGGCCAGATCGCCACGGCCCTGGCCGAGATCGGTTACCCCCAGGCCCTGCCTTATGTAAAGCTGGCTCTGGAGAATCCCCACCTCGATTCCGAAACCCGCGCCGTGCTTCAGGGCGCGTTCGACAAACTGGCCAAGATCGCCGGGCTGCCGACCCACATGTCGGCCACCCAGCTCTTTCTGACGCTGGGCCAGAACTACTACACGGCCGAAACCCGCGGCAAGCAGATCCCCGGCTTTGATGCCAAGACCGACAAAGGCATCGTCTGGGTCTACAGCAAGGAAGTAGGCCTGGTGCCGGTGCCGGTGCCGGCGTCCATCTACGGGGATGTGCTGGCGATGCGGGCCGCGCACCAGGTTCTGACCCTGACGCCGGGCTCGGATGCGGCCCTGACCTTGTGGCTGGCCGCCAACGTCCGCCGCGGCCAGCGTCTACCGGCGGGCGCGGTGGACCCCAGCTACCCGTCGACCATGCGTCCGCCGGTGTTCTACCTGCGGGCCGCCGGCCCGGCCCGCCAGGAAGCCGTGCTGACGCGGGCTCTGGATGATGCCGATGCCAACCTGGCGGTGGCCGCCATCGATGCCCTGGCCGACACGGCCGGCTCCGAGGCCCTGCTGCACGCCACCGGCGGCACAGACCCGCTGCTGCGGGCCCTGTATTACCCCGACCGCCGGGTGCGCTTCAAAGCCGCTTTCGTGCTGGCCGACCTGCACCCCACGAAGAGCTTCCCCGGCGCCGACCGCGTCGTGCCGGTGCTGGCCGAAGCCGTGCGGGCGGGGGAAGGCAAGTACGCCGCCGTCCTGGCAGAAAATCAGGCCACCCTCAACACCTTGGCGGCCGCCGTCAAGCAACTGGGTTACACGCCGCTGGCGGCCCGCACGCAGGAACAGTTGAACGACGAGTTGCGCACGATTCCGGGGGTCGATGTGATCGTGGCCCAGTTGCCGGCCCCCGCCTTCGAGACCATGATGCAGCAGGTCGCCAGCGATTATCGCCTGGGATCCACCCCGGTGGTGGAAGTGGCCACGGGCGCGGATCAGATCGCCCTGCAAGCGGCCTACGCCGACAAGTCCCGCCGCCCGGTGATTGCCGGTTCGGCGGACACCCCCGTCCTTCAGAGCGCGATTGCCGAAGCCGCGCAGCGGGCCGCCGGCGCGGCCATCAGCCCTGAGGAAGCCACCCAGTATGCCGTGGCGGCCCTGACCCGGCTGGGCCGTATGGCGGTCTGCCCCGGCATCTATAAGGTGGCCCAGGCGGAACCGGCCTTGATCCGCGATCTGGACGACAGCCGTCCCGAGGTGGTGCGCCTGGCGGGCAAAGTTCTGTCCCTGATCTCCGGCCCGGCCGCCCAACGGGCTCTGGCCGATGCCGCCCTGGATGCCAACCGCCCCATCGAACAGCGTATCGCGCTGTTGGGCAGCCTGGCCGAATCGGCGACCGCGGAAGGCAACCGGCTCACCGCCGAGCAGATCGGCAAGCTGGACAGCCTGGTCAAGACCAGCCAGGGTGAACTGGCCGTAGCCGCCGCCCGCGCCCACGGGGCGCTGGCGATGCCGGCCGCTGATGTGGTCAAGATCATCGCCGCCGGACAATAAACCAGCGAATGACCCGCCGAGGTGCCCTCAGCATTAAGGCGGACCAAGGCCCCTGTGCAACAGGCCGTCCCGTCAGGGACGGCCTGTTGGTTTTCAGGCGGCGCGGAACGTAAGCCGAATTTTGTTCCCGCGGCCGAAGCCGCAGGGGCGGCCATTTCTCTAGGCCCGACGTTACCGTCGGGCTCCAGCAGCCTACCCGCTCCGGACGACCGGACCAGTCGCCCGGGCCAGGGGGCCCCGGTAAAGGGGTCTGGCCCGGATGGAGCTGTTTGGCCTTGCACGCGGTGGGGCTTGCCGTGCCTCCCATGTCACCATGAGAGCGGTGGTCTCTTACACCACCTTTTCACCCTTGCTGGAAGTGGCTGGGGGCCAGCAATCAGTGGCTCTCACTGACCACTGACCACCAGCCACCCCCAGCGGTTTGTTTTCTGTGGCGCTATCCCGTACCCGACCGTCACCGGGCGGGCAGGTGGGCGTTACCCACCACCGTGTCCTGCCGTGTTCGGACTTTCCTCCCCCAGGCTGAGCCTGGAAGCGGTCGCCTCATCCGCACCGCACTGCTATTCTAGCTGCGAACCCTTGCCGACACGACTTGTGCTATCCTGCGGCCATGCCCGAATCCGATGGTGTGCCCAAGCTGGTGATCTGGACCGACCCGGACCGCGCGGCCGCCTGTGTGGCGACGGTGAACCAGTTGGGGGGCGTTTTGAAGACGGCGGCCGTCGGCGGACCCCGCAGCAGTGCGGTGGAGCATCTGGCCCGGGACCTGGGAGCCCCCCTGCTCGATGACCTGCGCAAACTGCTCAATGACCACCCCACCCCCTGGCTGCTTTACGCCGCCAGTCAGGCGCTGAGCCCCGCCGATGCCCAGGCCATCCACGATCAGGGGACCACGATCGTGGCCCTGGAGCCGGTGGCTGCCGACCTCGATGAGTGGGCCCGGCTGGTGGCCCAGGTGCCCTCCCTGGCCGCGGGCGTCGTTCCCTTGCCGGCCTTCCTGCTGAGTCCTTCCGTGCAGGCAGCGGCCGAGCCGCTGAGCGTGCTGGGCGATCTGCAGTCCATCGCCGCACTGTTCCAGGCCCGGCCGGGCGATGCCTCGCTGCTGGCCCTGCTGCTGGATGTCTGGATGACCGTCCTGGCGCTGGGGGACCTGCCTGAATCCATCGACGCTTCACTGACGGGCCCCTACCGCCAGATCCCCCGCGACATGCGGGCTCTGACCGGACACCTGCACGCGCACGCCCGCCTGGGGGACGGCCGCAGCGCCGTCATTCAGGTGACCGACCACGCCGCCGCCCTGCGCCGCAGCCTGCACGTACTGGGCTCCACGGGCCAGTTTGAAGCCACCGATGAAAGCTACACTCTGCTGAATGCGGCCGGCCAGCCGGTGGATGCGCCCGGGCCGGCGGCGGCACCTGCGCCGCAACCCTTGGGGGCCCTGTATCCGGGCCTGATCGCCGCCCAGTGGCGCCGGCTGGTCGATCATATTCCCGCCCCGGATGAATGGGCGGCCCGCGAGCGCCTGGCCGGAGCGATCGCCTGCAGCCAGGCCACGGCACTCTCCTGCCGTACCGGCCAGCCCGAGAGCCCCCGCCGGCTGCTGGAAATGCACCTGCGCGCGTAGGTTCAGCCCTGGCCGAACGACTGCGAACGCGCGACCCCGCATCGTTCAAAGCGTTCGGCCAAGGCCGAACCTGCACGCTCCCGGATTCGCCCCGGATTGTTGAAGCTCAATAGAAATGACAGGGGTCAAGCTCAATAGAAGTGTCACCCCCCGTCGGGTAAACGACGGGGATCGAGACACTTGCAATGAGCGTGAAGGAGCGTCGGCGGCTGGTGGTGTTTGGCCAGGTGAAGGGCGGGGGATTGTCGGTGGCCAAGGCGGGGCGGATGCTGGGCATAAGCCAGCGGCAGGCCAGGCGCATCTGGCGGCGTTACCTGGAAGAAGGTGACGCGGGGCTGGTGCATGGGCTGCGGGGCCAGAGGAGCAACCGGCAGAGCCCTGCGGGGCTGCGGTCCAAGGTGGTGGAACTCTACCGCCAGCACTACAGCGATTTTGGGGCCACGCTGGCTTGCGAGTACCTCCAGGAGCGTCACAGCCTGGAGGTGAAGGCCCAGCCGCTGCGGCGCTGGCTTAGGGCCGAGGGCTTGTGGCAAAGGCGGAGAAGGAGCAAGCCCCAGCGTCAGCGCCGAGCCCGACGGGCATGCTTTGGGGAATTGGCGCAGTTGGACGGATCGGAGCACGATTGGTTCGAGGGCCGCGGGGGTCTGGGTCTGTGCTGCCTGATGGTGATGGTGGATGATGCCACGGGGCTGACCTACGCCCAGTTTTTCCCCAGCGAGACCACGCGGGCGGCCATGAGCGTCTTGCGGGACTGGGCACGGGCCTATGGCTTGCCCCAGGCCCTGTACCCCGATCGCCATTCCATCCACCGCCGCAACGACCAGGAAGCCGACGAAATTGAGGCTCGCACGGGTAAACGTCCGCCCACGCAGTTTGGCCGGGCCTTGAGTGAACTGGGGGTGGGACTGATCTGGGCCGGGTCGCCCCAGGCCAAGGGACGGGT
>JAJXSS010000507.1 GCA_021784455.1 Planctomycetota bacterium | reverse complement strand
CTCCTGACCAGCCACTAGTGGCTGGTCAGGAGGATGGTGGCCCCGTAGCGCTGGTTGTAGCCGCGCAGGAAGGAACGCACGGAGGTCTGGGCGTTGACATCCAGGCCCAGGGTGGGCTCATCCAGGAACAGCACGGCCGGGCGGTGCAGCAGGGCGGCCATGAGTTCAGCCTTCATGCGCTCGCCCAGGGAAAGTTTGCGCACCGGCTGGAAGATCTCATCCTTCAGGCCCAGCATCTGGGCCATTTCGTCGATGCGCTGGCGGTATTGATCTGGGGAAATGTCGTAGACGGCGGCGTTGATGCGGAAGCTGTCCACGGCGGGCAGGTCCCAGATGAGCTGCTGCTTCTGGCCCATGACCATGGTGATCTGGCGTAAGAGGGCCCGCTGGCGGGCAAACGGGCGGTACCCGGCCACCTCGCACCTTCCGGAAGTGGGGTGGATCAGCCCGGTAAGCATTTTCAGGGTGGTGGTCTTGCCGGCGCCGTTGGGGCCCAGGAAGCCCACGATCTCACCGGGCTCGATCTGGAAGCTGACGTTTTTGACCGCCTGAATGTCGCGGTAGCGGCGGTTGAGCAGATGGCGCACGGCGCCCACCAGCCCCGGACGCTTGTCCGCGACGCGATAGGTTTTGCTCAGGTCCTGGGCGACGACGAGGGGCACGAGGGCATTGTAATACGGCCGACAGCGGCAGGTTCGGGGCGAGACCGAGCCTCCGACCCCTTTCCCTTATCTTCCAGGCAGAGGAAGGGTGCCCAGCAGCGCGTGCAGCAGGCCACTGTCACGACCCAGGACCTTGGGGCGTTTGCCCTGCCGCTTGCCGATGTTTTCAACCCAGGGGGGGGAAGCTCGCGTACCACGAAGGTCGAAGCCAGCAGGTCCACGTAGCGCCGCGCGATATGGGCGGAGACGCCCAGGGATGATCCGAGTACGGCTTGTCAGAGATGATCTGGGGATGCATGGTGGGCGCGGGTGCGGCCCTGGCCGAACATCTGCTCTTGCCGTAGTAAGGACGTGTTCGGCCAGGGCCGAACCTGTCTCCGTACTACCCCGCCAGCACGGCGTCGAGGCTTTCGCCCATCACGCGGATCATGGTGCCGATGTCTTGGCGTGGTGTGGTGAAAGGGGGGAAGAGGTACAGCGTGTCTCCAATGGGGCGAAGCAAGACGCCGCGGGCCACGGCCTGACGGTAGACCTGGTAGCCGGTGCGCTGGCGCCAGTCCAGGGGCGTGCCATCGGGCTGACGGATGTCCGCGGCGGCCATGAAGCCGACTCCGCGGACGTTGTGCAGATACGGGCGGGTGCGGGCCAGACGGGCCAGGCCGCCGCGCAGGCGCGGGCCCAGACGGGCGATGCGGCCGAGAATGTCGTCCTGCTCAAACACATCCAGGGAGGCATTGGCCACCGCCACGGCCAGGGCGTTGCCGGTATAGGTATTGGAGTGCATAAACCCCCGGAGTTCGGCATAGGGAGCCTCGAACAGATCGTAAATGGCATCGGGGATCAGCACGGCTGACAGGGGCAGGAACCCGCCGGTCAGGCCCTTGGAAACCACGGCGAGGTGGGGAAGGGGCGAAGTGGTCGAGTGGCCGAGTGCCCCAGCGGCGGAGGGTGTTCCGGCCGCTTCATCCACTTGGCCGCCAGGCCACTTGGCTACTCGGCCGCTTCCCAAGTGGCTGGCCAGCATGGCGCCGCAGCGGCCGAAACCTGCGGCAATCTCATCGGCGATGAGAAGGACCTCGTGGACATCGGCCCAGGCCCGCAGGCGCGGCAGGAGGTCCGGGCTATACAGGCGCATCCCCCCGGCGCCTTGCAGGACGGGTTCGTACACGATCCCTGCCAGTGTGGAGGCCAAGGTGTTCAACTGGGCTTCAATTCCCGGCCACTCGGCCGAGGCATCCATCCACAGGGGGTCCTCGGGGCCCAGGCGGTAGGGCAGGCCGGTGAGGCGGGTAGCGGGGAAGAACAGGGGCCGGTAGGGGTCCCCGTAGAGGCCACAGTCACCTACGGAAAGGGTGCCCACCGTCTCGCCGTGGTAGCCGTTTTCAAAAAAGGCGAAGTGCGTGCGCTGGGGCCGGCCCAGGTGCTTCTGGGCGTGCAGGGCCAGCTTGAGGGCGATTTCCATACCCGTCGAGCCGTTGTCGGCCAGGAAAACCTTGGCGAAGGGAGTGGCCGAGTGGTCAAGGGGCCGAGTGGCCGGCTGCGGCCGCATTCCTTCTTCCGCTTGACCCCTGGGCTCCTGGGCTCCGGGGCCACTCCCATTGGCCAGGGTCAGCAGCCGCTCGCACAGGCGCACCACGGGCTCATTGGTGGTGTTGGCCAGGATGACGTGCTCGAAGGCGCGGGCCTGGGCGATGAGGGCCTGCTTGAGTTTCGGATGGCCGTGGCCCAGGGACTTGCACCACCAGCTTGAGATGGCATCGATGATCTGCCGGCCATCCGCCAGATGCAGACGCGAGCCGCGGGCCGAAACGATGTGCAGGGGGGCAAAGCCATCGGGCCCGCGGTAGTCGCTCATCTGGGCGCAGGGGTGCCACAGGACGGCCAGATCACGCTGAATCAATTCGTCGGTCGGCATGGCATGGATCGGCAGGCGGACACTTGGGCAACATGGCCGCAAGGGCACAGTTTCTCGACTGGGAACGAGCAAAGACCGCTTCCCTACGGTCGCGACTCGTGCAGATGCCTGATCAGCATACCGCGCTTTGCGCGGCCCC
>JAJXSS010000080.1 GCA_021784455.1 Planctomycetota bacterium | reverse complement strand
AGGACGCGAGTCAGACGGGGGTCGGTGTAAACCTGAGTCCCGTCATTCCGCCGGCCAACCACGGGGCAATCATTGACGGGGGAATGGGGCCAGTACTGACCCAGGGCCGGTCCCTTGTCCGGGTTGTCCGAGTCACTGACGATGACCAGCGGCCGGTACGGGGCATCGGGCCCCAGGACGCTGCGCGTCGTCATCTCGTGGGTCTTGCGGATTTCCCAGTCCCCGTTTTTTTTCAGGTAGTACACCCACCGGGGATCCCACCGGGCCGTGTCGCCACGAATCGCCCAGGCAACGATACCCTGGGACAGATCGAACGGCTGAGCGGGATGGACTCCCACCGGATGATCGACGGTCAGATCGGGTAATGCCGCTGTGGCCACGTACTGCGATGTGCTGGGGCCGAACTGCGCCAAACAAGGCCCGGGCTTGCGAAGGAATCGATACTCGAAGTAATGCTTGATGCAGGGAATGGCAATGCCATCCTTGCCTTCCATATTCTCGTAATAGCCGTAGTAATCGAACTCACTGGTGATCTCCGTCGCCTGCTTGCCCGGCAGGTGACTTTCATCGATGCCATCCTGATCGGTATCTCCCCCATCGTGAGGATACATATCGGGAGCGAGGTTCTCCCACTGGGTGAAATCATATTTTCCATCAGCGTCCCAAAGGCAGCACGGATGCGGCACGATGGTGAGCCTGCCGGGCGTTGCCACGATGGCGCACGCGGTGCCCGCCTTGTCCGTAAAGCCTGCCTGCGTGGGGTTGTAGTGCCCATCGTGCATCCGATCCCGAAGGGCCGACTGTCCGCCCCGCCCGTAGCGTTTACTCACGGCACCCATGATGTCACCCATGCCGGGGATCACCAGTTTATTGATGTACCCCCCGCCCAGATCGGAAATGCCTATCTCAAGATCACCCGATTTCAGGGTCTGGGTGGTGATGGCCGGATTGCTGACCGCGGCAATGCGAAAGGGCTGCGCCGGCTCCGCTCCGCCGCAATACGCACTGAGCGCGGTGAGGAGCAGTATCCGGGAGAGTGGTGACCATACGATTTTCTGGTTCATGTTGGAAGTCATTCCCTTGAATGGGATGGTGGCTCGGAGGTCGCGGTCATCTGCCGGGGCCGCGGGCAGGAATTTGGATCTGCGGGGGTGATCATGGGCGGCTTGGGGAGGAGATAGGGGGGAGTGGCCGGTTATGGGGGGCCTCCAGGTAACCCGAGTTCCCGCATGAGGCAGCAAGACACGCCCCGTGCGGCGCGGCAGACGTGCCCGGGGACCGTCCCCGAGCGATCCGGGCGCAGTGTACCACCGGGCCCTGTCCCGGCAAGACAAGCTTGTGTCTGGCCAACGTTCCGGAGGTGGGCGGGGCGGCCGGGGGCGTGGCATGGGCCAGAGAGGTCGAGAAGTGGGGGGATGGCCTGGGCCTGGGGGGCCGCGCTGAAGGATGGGGGGCTTGATAGTGGCCCCGCAGCGGGGGCCGGCGAGCCTACGATTGGAGCGATGCCGCACCCGCGTCTTCATGCCGTTCGACTGGCCGTGCTGGGCACTATTGCCATCGGGCTGGCGGCCGTGTTACTGGCCCAGCAACTGGGACCGGAGCCGAGCATAGCCCTGCCCCCGGCCGCCGAGCGCCCCGTTGCCCCGGAGTTCCCCGCCAATTTCACCTGGTTCAACACCCCCCACAAGCTGACGCTGCACGGGGACCTCAAAGGCCGGGTGGTGGTCCTGGACTTCTGGACTTACTGCTGCATCAACTGCATGCACATCCTGCCGGACCTGGCTTTTCTGGAGCACAAGTACGCCCATGAGCCGGTGGCCATCATCGGGGTGCACTCGAACAAATTCACCGATGAGGGCCAGGCCGCCCAGATCCGCCAGGCCATCCTGCGTTACCACATCCGCCACCCGGTGATTGTGGACCAGCACGCGCGACTCTGGACCGAATACGGGGTGAACGCCTGGCCGACATTTGTGGTCATTGACTCCGCCGGCCGGATCGCCGGTTCGGTGTCGGGGGAGGGCAACCGGGCGATCCTTGATGCGACGATCGCCCAATTACTGGCCGAAGGCAAGGCCCAGGGCACGCTGGCCCCCAATCCCAAACCGCTGGACATCCCGGCCATCCATGCCGACCCCACCCGTCTGTATTATCCCGGCAAGATCACCGCGGATGCCGCCGGGGCCCACCTGTTCATCGCCGATTCCAGCCACGACCGCATCGTCGAGACGGACCTGCAGGGGAAATTCGAGCGTGTGTTCGGCTCGGGCGTGCGCGGGTTCAAGGATGGTTCGGCGGCCGAGGCCCGCTTCAACAACCCGCAGGGGTTGGCCGTAGGCGGGCACTTTCTGTACGTGGCCGATACCGACAATCACGCCCTGCGCCGGGTGGATCTGGAGAGCGGCGCCGTAACCACGCTGGCCGGTGACGGCCGGCAGGGCAGCGATTACACCGGCGGGGGGAAGGGCCGGGCCCAGGAACTGTGCTCGCCCTGGGGTCTGGCCCTGCAGGGCCAAACGCTCTACATCACCATGGCCGGGATCCACCAGCTCTGGATGTACGACCTGGCGAGCGGGGTGGCGCGGCGCTGGGTGGGCAGCGGGCGGGAGGGCCTGGTGGACGGCCCGGCCGAATCGGCCTGCCTGGCCCAACCGTCCGGGGCGGTCGTCCACGGGGGCTGGGTGTATTTTGTGGACAGCGAGGCCAGTGCGGTGCGCCGGGCCTCCCTGTCCGATGGCCACGTGGAAACCTTGATTGGCCACGGCCTGTTTCACTTCGGCTTGCGTGATGGCGCCTGGTCTGGAGCGTTGCTGCAGCACCCGCTGGGCATCGCGATGCTGGGCGATAATCTGGTCGTGGCCGACACGTACAACCATCGCCTGCGCCTGGTGGATCTTAAAAGGCATACTATCCGCACGCTGTATGGGGGGCACCGGACGGAGCTGAACGAACCAGGGGGGCTTTGTGTGGTTCACGGGCAGGTCTACGTGGCCGACACCAACAACCAGCGCGTGGTATGCTTTGATCCGATGACGGGGAAAGCCCAGGTACTGCCTGTCGTGGTGAGCGCGGGTGAGGCCGGGGAGACGGCCGCCCAGCACCATCCGGTGGAATAGGGTATAACACCTAGGCGAATCGGCACTTGGCAATGACCCAGCAAGCGATCGTTATTCTTTATCACAAAAAAGACTAACTCGTATTAATGGCTGGAATAGGCTGTCACCCTCTTACCGATTCTGTTAAAATCACAGTCGAACTTATCGGACGGTCATTTCTGGTCGATTTTCGGCGATGGGAAAGCCCAGACGCTGGCGGCCGGATAGATCGATGGTAACGGTCACTCCGGCGAGAGGGGATAGGCCGTGTTCGTGGTGGGGGCACACGGATGATTCGGGACCTTGCCACACCCGATGAATTGATTACGCCGACGGCGCGTTCCGTAGGCCACGCCAGGGCTCTACATGCTTCGAATTGTCTGGAACAATCTCCGGCATGACCGCCTGCGTTTTGCCATCGCGGTGGTGGGGGTGGGGTTCGCCATTACCCTGATCACCATTGAGGGGGCGATCTTCCTGGGGGCCATTCAGAGCAGCTCGCTGCTGGTGCGGACCTGTCATGCCGACCTGTGGATCGCGGCCCCGCACACGATGACCGTGGATTTCGGGACGGTGATTCCTCAGCGGCGGATGTACCAGGCCCTGGGCGTCAAGGGGGTGAAGCGGGCCGGCCGGTTGCTGATCGGTTTCAGCAGCCTCAAGTTCCCCAGCGGCCACGAGGAACCGGTGATCGTGGTGGGGGCGGATGATGACTACGACTGGCTGGGCATCCAGTCCAGCCGGGACCGGCGGGTGCTATCCGACCGGTACATCCTGTTCGACCAGCGGGAGCGCTACCGCTTCGGCAAGCCCAACCAGCCCCTGCAGGTGGGCGACCGGTTCGAATTAAACGGTTATCAGGCGGAAGTGGCCGGCTTTCTGACGGGTCGCAGCTCCTTTGTTTCCACTCCTTACGTGTTTTGCCGGTATCAGGCGGCCTTGAATTTCGCGGGCAAGGATGCGGATCAGACCACGTACGTGATGGTCCAGTGCGCCCCGGGGCAGGATGTGGCGACGGTGCAGCGGCGGCTGCAGCAGCGTCTAGCGGGTGAGGCGGAAGTGCTGACCAAGGCTGATTTTATAAGCCGGACCTGGCATTATTGGGTGCTGGGGACGGGCATGGGGATGGCCCTGGGGCTCTCGGCGGCCCTGGCCTTTGCCGTGGGGCTGGTCATTGTGGGACAAACCATTTTCACCAGCGTGCTGGCTCGGCTGCGGGAGTACGCAACTTTGAAAGCGGTAGGGTTCGATAACCGATTTGTTGTAAGTCTGGTCGTTCTGCAGAGCGCAGCGGTGGTGCTGGCGGGCTATCCGCTGGCGATTCTGGCGGCCTTTTCGGTGGCCCGTTACGCCGGCCAGGGCGGCACGGCGGTGGTCATGCACATGACGCTGGGTCTGGTGCTGAGCATGATTCCTGTGGCGCTGGTGATGTGCGGGCTGGCCAGCGTGGGGGCGGCGGCCAAGGTTCTGCACGTGGCTCCAGCCAAGGTGTTCCGATGACAGTGATGGCGGAATTGCGCAAGGTGAGTAAGAGCTATGGCAGCGGCGATGGCCGCGTCCTGGCCCTGCGCAACATTTCCCTGAAGTTTCATACGGGGCAGGTGACGCTGGTGGAAGGGCCCTCCGGGGGGGGCAAAACCACGCTGCTGGAGATTCTGGGCCTGCTGCTGCCTCCGGATGAGGGCCAGCTCTTGGTGGCCGGGCGGGATTACAGTGCCTGCCGGGAGACGGAGCGCACGGCGGGGCGGCGGGAGCACGTGGCCTTCATTTTCCAGGACTTCAACCTGCTGGATTCGCTGAGTGCCAAGGACAACATCGGGGTGGTGGCGGACATGCATCAGACGGATGGTGCGGCCGTCACGCGCAAGATTCTGTCGCAGGTGGGGCTGGAGAATCGCTCGGACCACCGGCCGGGCATGATGAGCGGGGGGCAGAAGCAGCGGGTGAGCATCGGCCGGGCTCTGGCCAGCCAGGGCAAGCTGGTCTTGGCGGATGAGCCGACGGCGAATCTAGACTGGTCGGTGGGGGAGCCGATTGTGCGCATCCTGGCCGAGATGGCCCACGAAGAGGGCCGCTGCGTGGTGATCGTCTCGCACGATGCCCGGCTGGAACCCTTTGCCGACCGGGTGGTGCGGCTGGTGGACGGGCAGATCGCCGGGGAGCGCGAAGTGCGGCCGCCGGTGGAGGCTCCGGAGGCTCCGGCGGCGCGGGTTCCGATCCAGCGGCACCGGGTTCGGGCCTGGGGCTTGTGGGCGGCGGTGATTCTGGGGGTTCTGCTGCTGGTTCACCAGTTCGGGTGGTATCCGTGGGCCACCACACCGACGCGGGCCATGGAAATGATCCCCAAGACGGTGCCGGGGCCGCCGGTGGTGGCGGCGGCGCCGGCAGTCGTGGAGCCGGCTTCCCGGGTGGTGCAGATCAGCAGCGACCGGCCGGGCATCATCCGGCGTATTGCGGTCCGCTCGGGCGATGCCATCGCCCCCGGGCAGATCCTGTTCAAACTGGACGATGAGGAAGCCACGGCCCAGGTGGAACTGTGCGAGGCCAACGTGGCGCTGGCCAAGGCGCATCTGGCCGATTTGCTGGCCGGGACGCGTCCGGAAAAGCGGGAAGAGGCCGAGGCCAGTCTGCAGGCGGCCCAGGCGGTAGAGGTGAAGGCCAAGTTCGACTACGACCGGGTGCAGAAGCTGTACCAGTCCAATTCCTCGACCATTGCTGAGGTTCAGAACATGCGGGCGGCGCTGGATACGGCCCTGGCCGAGGTGCGCCGGGCCAAGGCCGTGGTGGCCCTGGCCGAGGCGGGGCCGACGGCCACGGAAGTTCAGGAGGCCCAGGCCCAGGTGGCGCAGGCCCAGGCCCAGTTGGATGCGGCGCGGGCGTCGCTGCAGCAGCGCACCATCCGCAGCCCCATCGCCGGGCGCGTGCTTTACATCTATCGCAGCGAAGGCGACGTCATCAATTTTCCCACCCCCACGCCGGTGATGAGCATCGGGGCGGCGGGCAACTTGCGTCTGCGGGCCGAGGTGGATGAAACCGACATCAGCCGGATTCGCGTGGGGCAGGCGGTGCTGGCCACCAGCGACTCGTACCCGGGGCGGGTGTTCCATGGCCGGGTGCTGTACATGGAAAACCTGATGGGTAAGCGCAGCATTCATACCGACCAGCCGCGTTTGCGGCAGGATGTGCGGGTCCGCGAAATCGTGATCGAGCTGGACCGCCACGCCCGCAACCTGCCCATTGACCTCTTGATGACCGCCCAATTTCTGGCTGACAGTCAACCCGCCTCCGGGCTCGCCGGTTCGGTGACAGGCGAAGCCCCGACCACTCAGCCGTGAGAGTCACGCCCGCAGTCACCTGACGCCGTCCCGTGTGACGGCCGCTGAAAACAGGAGAGGAAGGAGAAACCCGAGAGCCGACGAGAAGGGGTTTCATTTCCGGTCCCCGGCCCCCGGACGTCCGGGCTGCCCGCCGGTACGATGCCACCCTGATCTTCCAACCCGATCATTGCCTTGTCGTTTCTGCTGGCCGAGTCCGCCTTGGTCGGTTCGGGCTCCAGCCGGCAGTACACCCCTGGTAAAGGGACATCCGTCATGTTGCACACCTCACTTGCCGTATCGGAAGCCGGTCTGAGCCTTCAGGAGGACCGTGCCCCGCGTTGCCGCCAGTGTTCGCGCTACCGGGGGGCCCGGGGCGCGGGCATGTCCTGGGCCGGCGTAGGGGCGGCCCCGGTTCACCTGCATCCGGAGATCTGCACGCCGCTGCAGCGCCAGACCGCGGATCTGGTTCCCTGGATCAGCGTGGCGTCGAACCTGGATGAGGTGATCCAGTCGTGGCAGTTGGTGTACCAGGCCTATGTGACCCAGGGTCTGATCGAGCCCAATGAGCAGCGTCTGCACACCTGGCGGCAGATGGTCAGCCCGGATTCCGTGGTGATTCAGGGCCGGCGCTGCCATCGGGTGGACTACACCTTAAGCGCGGTGATCGACGGTCCGCATGGACTGCCCCTGGACAGTGCCTATCCCGCCGAACTCGATCAGTTGCGCTGTGCGGGGCGCAAGCTGGTGGAGGTGGGGCTGTTTGCCCACAACCCCGAGGCCGAGCCGATGACCGCGGCCGAGAGCGACAGTTGCGCGTATGCCCGCCGCACCCTGATTGAGTTGACCTCCTACGCCTGCGCCTACGGCTTAAGCGCCGGGGTCACCGACTTCGTCATCGGGGTGCATCCGCACCATGCTCCGGCCTACTGCCGCCTGTGGGGCTTTGAGGCGATTGCCGAGGTGCGATCGTACGCTGCGGTGAAGGACCGGCCGGTGGTCCTGCTGCACGGGGACTGGGAGCGTGTGTCGGTGGCCGATCCCCGGCCGGCCGGGGTGGCCCGGTTGCAGCGGCACCCGGTGTCGCCGCGCTTCTTCGCCGGGCGTTATCGCTTTCCGGCGGATGCCCTGGAGCAAGACGCGGTGGAGATGGAGGGTCTTCTTGCCACGGCCCAGGCCGCATAACCGTTAAGACCGCTAGGCTTCCGGGTTTCTTCCGCCTTCCGGGCGCGATTAGATCATGCCCGCTCACTGTCTTCTCCAATCCGCCCGATCCTTAGAGACAGGCAGGTTTCGCGCCGGTCGCCTTGGTGGTGCCCCTCGCGCAGGCCCCTGTCGCAGGGAGGATTGGACAATGGCTCAGGACTGCACCCAGCCGGTCCGGCACAGCGCCGCGGCACCGCGGCGGCAGCGTCTTCCCAGCGGGCTGGAGTTCAGCGTGGCCCGTAGCCTGGGGGACGTGGTGTCGGCCTGGGAACTGGTCTACCAGTCCTACCGGCGCCGCGACTTGGTCGAGGTCAACCCCTTTGGCATCCACACCACGACGCAGGCAGTGGGCCCGCAGACGATTGTGGTCCGCGGCTGCATCGAGGATGTGACGGTCTGCACGGTCAGTGCCATCCTGGATCGGGGCCAGGGCTTGCCCCTGGATGCGGTGTACCGCGCCAACCTGGACGAGCTGCGCAGCCGGGGCCACCGGCTGATGGAGATCGGCCTGTTCGCCGACCGCCGCGAACAACTGACGCGCAGCCTCGATGCCCTGTTCCAGATGATGCGTTACATTTTCTGGATCGGCCTGGGCACGGGCCACGACTTCGCCGTGATCGGGGTAAACCCCCGGCACGTGGCCTTCTATACCAAATACTTCGATTTCGACCTGTTTGGCCAGGAAACCGTCTATCCCACGGTGCGCAACCATCCGGTGGTGCCCCTGTACCTGGATTGGAAGGCCCGGATGACGGCCGAGCCGCTGCCCAAGGGACTGGCGTTCCTGCGGGCCAACCCGCTGCCGGAGGGGTTTATGGACCAGCGTTTCGACTTCGCCCCCGACACGGTGGCGCGGTCAGTTCTGGGCGCCTTCCTCAACGGCCAGAGCAAGCAGTTTCCCGGGTCTGAGGTGCTGCGGGCCAAGTCGGCCTGAGGGCCTGACCCCGCGTGTGATGGTGTTGCCATGATGCAATTGCAGCCCCGCCAGCAGCTAGAGTCAGAAAGGGGCGGGATGGGCTCCCGGTTGGCGCCGGAGCACCTGAGGCCAGTATCTGGGCCCGTTGCCATGGCATGCGATGCGTTCGATTACGACCGGGCCTTTGGCCGCAACCTCGGCTGGCTGCTGCCGCACGAGCAGGCGATTCTGCGCAGCCGGCGTGTGGCCATTGCCGGGCTGGGGGGGGTGGGCGGCAGCCATCTGTTGACCCTGGCCCGCCTGGGCATCGGGGCCTTCAACATCGCCGACCTGGACCGCTTCGAGCTGGTCAACTTCAACCGCCAGATCGGGGCCACCCTCTCCCACCTGCACCAGCCCAAGGTGGAGGTGATCGAGCGCATGGCCCGGGACATCAATCCGGAGTTGCGCATCACTCGTTTCGCCCAGGGCATCTCGGCCGCGAATCTGGATGAGTTCCTGGCCGGTGTGGACCTGTACCTGGATGCCCTGGACTTCTTCACCGTGGATATCCGGCGCCGGGTGTTCGCCGCGTGTGCGGCCAAGGGCATCCCCGCCGTGACCGCAGCGCCCTTGGGCATGGGCGTGGCCCTGCTGTGCTTTCTTCCGGGGGGGATGACCTTCGAGGAGTATTTCCGCCTGGAGGGCCAGCCGGAACAGGAGCAGCTCGTACGTTTTGCGGTGGGATTGGCCCCGGCCATGCTCCAGATGAAGTACCTAATGGATCCTTCGCGGGTGAATTTTGCCCAGCATGAGGGGCCCTCCACGAACATGGCGTGCGAAATGTGCGCCGGTGTGGCGGGTACCAGTGTTCTGAAGATTCTCCTGGGCCGGGGCAAGGTCGTGGCGGCGCCCCGGGGTCTGCACTTCGATGCCTACCGCAACCGCCTGGTCAAGACCTGGCGGCCCTGGGGCAATCGCAACCCTTTGCAGCGGCTGGTGCTGGCCTTCGCCCGGCGCAAGCTGGCAAAAGCTGCTCAAGGGGCAAGGGGCGCCCCCGGGATGGGGCAAGAGGCAAAGGAGGGCGAGGCTCCATCCGAGCCGTCTTGTCTGCCACTTCCTCAGGGAGAAGGCCGGGGTGAGGGTGGCGCCTCTTCCAGATCAGAGATCAGAGATCAGAATTCAGCGATTCTTCATCGCATCCTCGACCTGGCCCGCTGGGCCCCCAGCGGGGATAACACCCAGCCCTGGCGTTTCGAGGTGGCCGGTGACCGGCAAGTCATCATCCACGGTCGCGACACCCGCGACCACTGCGTGTATGACCTTCAGGGCCACGCCAGCCAGATCGCTCTGGGTGCCCTCATCGAGACCATCGCCATTGCCGCCACCGGCCAGGGATTGAGCGCCAGCTTCTGCCGACGCGTGGACCGGCCGGAGGAAACGCCGACCTTCGATGTGTTCTTCGATCCGGTGGAGCACGGGGCAAGCGGCACCTCCGGAACGGGGCCAGGGGCACGCGGACAGGCATCGGCCGGCCCCTCTTTCTCTGCCAGCCCCGTGCCCCCAGCCCCCAGCCCCTTTCCGGGGGTCGATCCGCTGCTGGCGTTTATCAGCCAGCGGGTGACGCAGCGCCGGGCGATGCGTACCACGCCGCTGACGCCCGCCCAGCGGCGGGGGCTTCAAGAGAGCGTGGGGCCGCGCTTCCGCCTGCTTCTGCTGGACCGGCCGGGCCAGCGGCGGCGGATGGCGCGGCTGCTTTTTAGGAGTGCCCACCTCCGCCTGACCATTCCCGAGGCCTTTGAGACGCACCGCAGCGTGATCCAGTGGCACGCCCGCTACAGCGAAGACCGCATTCCCGACCAGGCGGTGGGGGCCGACTGGCTGAGCCTGCGCCTGATGCAGTGGGCCATGAAGAGCTGGCGGCGGGTGTCGTGGATGAACCGCTGGGCCGGGGGGACGCTCTTGCCGCGTCTGCAACTGGATGTGCGGCCGGCGCTTCGGTGCGCGGGGCACTTTGTTCTGCTGGCCCAAGAGCCGCCGGGGAGTGTAGATGATTACGTAGCGGCCGGGCGGGCGGTGCAGCGTCTGTGGCTGACGGCCATGGCGCTGGGCCTGCAGTTCCAGCCGGAGATGACACCGCTGATTTTCTGCGCTTACGCCCGGGACAAGGTACCCTTCACCCAGGCCCCCGGGGCCCGGGAGGAAGCCGCGGCCCTGCACGAGGCGTTGCGGGCGTTTGTGGGCGGGGATGAACTGGAGCGGGCCGTTTTCATGGGCCGCGTCGGCCAGGGCCGGCCCCCGCACAGCCGCTCGCTGCGTCTGCCGCTGGGGAAGCTGATGACTTAGAGCTTGGGCTCAGATGCAGGAAGACCCTGCCCCGAGGAGAGACCTTGATCCCGGAAATAGATCCGTGAGGCAGCTATGGCTCGAATACTGATTACCGGTGGTGCGGGATTCATTGGGTCCCATACGGCCCAGTCGCTGGTTGAGGCCGGGCACCAGGTGTGTGTCCTGGACAGCCTTGATGCCCAGGTTCATGGCGATGCGGGCCAGTGGCCGGGGTATCTGAACCCGCAGGTTCGGACCGTGCGTGGGGATGTGCGCGATCCTGCGGCCGTAGCCAAGGCGATTGAAGGGGCCGAGATCGTGTTTCATTTCGCGGCCCTGACCGGGGTCGGGCAGAGTATGTATGAGATGCAGCGCTACGTGGATACCAACGTGCGGGGTACGGCGGTGCTCCTGGATGCGCTGGCGGCCCGGCAGCGTCGCGGCGGCGGAGCGGTCGGTCTTCGGCGTCTGGTGCTGGCCTCGTCGCGGGCGGTCTATGGGGAGGGCACCTTCGCCTGCAGTCACTGTGGCGAGGTCTACCCCGGGGTACGGGCCCGGCAGGCTTTGGAAGCCGGGGATTTTGCTGTGCACTGCCCCCGGTGCCACCGGGAGGTGACCCCCGTCCCTACGCGGGAAGACCGGCCCTGCACCCCCATCTCGATCTATGGCTCAACCAAGCTGCATCAGGAGGACTACTGCCGGCAAGCCGCCCAGGCCCATGGCTTACCGGTGACGTGTCTGCGCTACTTCAACGTCTATGGTTCGCGCCAGGCGCTGAGCAATCCCTACACGGGGGTGGTATCCGTCTTCTATGGCCGGTTGCGTGCCCAGGAACCGGTGTCTCTGTATGAACATGGTCTGCCGCTGAGGGATTTCGTCCACGTGAAGGATGTGGTGCAGGCCAACCTGTTGGCCATGGAAGCGGACGTAGCGCCGGGCACCTGCATCAACATCGGGTCGGGGCAAGACCACCGCATCCGGGAACTGGCCGAAATCCTGCGGGATCTGGCGGGCTCCCCCAGCGTGCTGCTGGATACCGGCAAGTTCCGGGCCGGCGATGTGTGGGCATGCGGTGCCGACCTGACCCGGGCACGCAAGCTCCTGGGTTACGAACCGCGCGTGTCTTTGCGTGAGGGACTGGGGGAGGTTCTGGATTGGGCGGACCGGCAGCAGCTCGTGGATCGCTCCGCTCAGGCCGAAGCGGAGTTGCTGGATCATGGCCTCTTGGGTCAGGCCGCCGCGGGGGTGCACCATGGCTAGCCCTGGGTCGCGGCGCGTGCGCATCCTGTTCGTGGCCGAGGCGGTCACGCTGGCGCACGTGTTGCGCCCGCTGGCGCTGGCCCGCATGCTGGACCCCGCACACTTTGAACCCCATTTCGCCTGCGCCCCGCGCTGCTGGTCGCCCCTGG
>JAJXSS010000506.1 GCA_021784455.1 Planctomycetota bacterium | reverse complement strand
AGCAGGTTTTCGGGGGTCGCCGGCCGAACCTGCCGCATCCGTTCCAAGGCCCAGAACAGGTTCACCGCCGTGGGCCGGCTGGTGGCCAGGTGCTCCGCCGCCGGCCCCACATCCCCCTTCTGGGCTCCGATCACGCACCCGTAGGCGGCCGCAATGCCGATGGCCGGGGCCCCCCGCACCACCAGACGCTTGATCGCATCCCACACCCCCGGAAGGTCGCGGCATTCCAGGTACACCACCTCCCCCGGCAGCCGCGTCTGATCCAGCAGCTTCAGATATCCCGTGGCCCCATCCCCCACCCATGCCAAGGTCTGTAATGGACCCATGCCGCATCTCCTTGGTGGGTGCCGCCCACCACCGGCCCGGATTTCCCCTTGGTGTTCCGCGGCAGCTTCAGCGAAGGCCCCAGTGCAGAGCCTGGGCCACGTTGAAGGCGTTGAAGCCCGCGTGCACCAGAATGCCCGGCCAGAGGCTGCCGGTGCGCTCGTACAGCCAGCCCAGCACGATGCCCAGCACGAACAGCCCGGGAAACACCTGCCAGGGCGAGCCCACGTGCACCATGGCAAACAGGGCCGCCGAGACCAGGATCACGCACCAGGCCCGCTGGGCCGCGCCTTCCACCTCGCGCAGGGCGGTCTGAAACAGCCCGCGGAAGATACTCTCCTCCAGCAGCGGCGCCACCACGATGGCCGAGATGCACAAGGTCGCCAGGGCCCCGGCCGAGCGCGCCGCCCGCATGGCGGTCAGCATCTCGTGGCCCACTTTGGGCGGCGGCTCCACCAGCCACTGGCTGAGCACGGCGGTCACATCCAAAGTGGTCAGGGTCAGCCCCAGGGCCGCCACCAGCCCGCTCACCCCCACCAGAGCCTCCCACCGCGGGCGCCGCGGCACCAGACCCAGTTCGCGCCACCCGTGCGGCTGCCGCCAGGTCCGCACCAGCATGAAACCCACGACCGGCACCTGCACCAGCCCCTGGCTCCAAAGGGCCCGCCCGGCCTCGGCCCAGGAATCCCGCGGCCCGCTGCTCAAGAGGCCCAGATGGGCCAGGATGCTCTGAGCCACCACCATGCCCACGATCTGGATGCACAGGGCCCCGGCGAGGTCCTCCAGGCCCAGGTGTACCTTGCGTGGCGGTGCGGCCGCGAAGGCTTCTTCCCGCAGCCAGCCCCGAGCCAGCGCCAGCCCCAGCGTGCCGATGGCTATGGCCGCCAGCACGCTGGACATCACCAGCAGCGGTAAGGAAAGATTGTCCATGCCGGCTGGGCTTTATACCGGATGGGGAGGGGAACCGCCAAGACGCCCGGATCGGAAGGAAAGAAGCTTGAATCACGAAGACACGAAGAAGTTGAAAAAAGGAGTTGAACCACCAAGACCACCAAGGACACCAGGATCAGGGTAAAAGCGGGCTGACAATCTACCCACCTATTGATCTTGTTCTTAGTGCTCTTGGTGCCCTTGGTGGTTCAACCCCTTTCTTGCTCGGCTTCGTACCTTCGTAGTTCCATCTCTTCCTCACCCTGCCAGGCCGGCGAAGAGGGCCGTCGAGAGGTAGCGTTCGCCGAAACTGGGCAGGATCACCACGACCATTTTGCCCTTATTTTCGGGCTTGGCGGCCACGCGGTGGGCGGCGCACAGAGCGGCTCCGGAACTGATGCCGCACAGGATGCCTTCTTCCCGGGCGGCCCGGCGGGCCCAGGCAATGGCGTCATCGTTGCCCACCCGTTCCACCGCGTCGACCAGCGACAGGTCCAGGTTCTTGGGAATGAAGCCCGCGCCCAGCCCCTGAATCTTGTGCGGGCCGGGCTTCAGCGGCTGGCCGGCCAGCGTCTGCGTGATGACCGGGGAGTCGGTGGGCTCGACGGCGATGGCCTGGAACGAGGGCTTCTTGGATTTGATGAAGCGGCTGATGCCGGTGATGGTGCCCCCGGTGCCCACCCCGGAGATCAGGATGTCGGCCTTGCCCTGGGAGTCGTCCCAGATCTCGGGACCGGTGGTCGCTTCATGCACCGCGGGATTGGCGGGGTTTTCGAACTGCTGGGGCATCCAGGCGTTGGCGGTGGCCGCCACCAGTTCGGCCGCCTTGGCGATAGCGCCTTTCATGCCCTCGGCCGCGGGCGTCAACACCAGGTTGGAACCCAGCATGCGCAAGAGGGCCCGGCGCTCCAGGGACATCGATTCGGGCATGGTCAGCGTCAGCTTGTAGCCCCGCGCGGCGCAGACGAACGCCAAGGCGATCCCCGTGTTGCCCGAGGTGGGCTCGATGATGTGGGTGTCCTTGCCGATGGTGCCATCACGCTCGGCGGCGTCGATCATGGACCGCCCGATGCGATCCTTGACGCTGGCCAGGGGGTTGAAGAACTCGAGCTTGGCGTACACGCTGGCCCCGGCCGGAGCCAGGTGATTGATCTTGACCAGCGGGGTGTTGAAGCAGGTCTCGGTGATGTCCCGGTACAGTTTGTGGTGCAGGAGGTCCCCGCCCCACTTCGGCTTGGCGGGATTGGAAGCAGTGGTCGTCATGGCAATGTCTCCTTGCGCAGTCGTGATTGGATTCTCAACAATATACCGGAAAATCCTAGGCGCCAACCCCGGCGTGCGCCAACCAGGGCTGACGAATGGTAAGTCGGGCGGGGAGGCTGGAAGGCTAGGGGCGAGTCAGGGCGGGAGGCGGGCGCAAGATAAGCGGTCCACCGGGGGGCGTGGACTGGACTCGGTGAACGGGGCGGGTT
>JAJXSS010000505.1 GCA_021784455.1 Planctomycetota bacterium | reverse complement strand
GGGCGTATCGCTCACCCGGCACAGCTCGTGCGCGTGGTTGTGGTAGCCGATCTTGAGGCCCTGGGCCGCCAGGGTCTTGCCGATCTGGCTGTAGTCCTGGATAAACGCCTTCCATTCGGCCAGGGTCTTGCCGCCCCAGCCCCAGCCGCCGATGGCGGGGTATTTGCATCTGAGCGCCGCGTGATAGTCCACGAAAGCGGCGGTGTGGCGCATGTCATCCACACCCTTGTGGGTGGATACGCAGGCCAGGCCTTCGCCGTCGAGAATGCGGGCCAGTTCCTGGACCTCGATGGCCGCGATGCCCGAGACCTGCACGTTCTCGTAGCCGATGTGGCGCAGCTTGGCGCAGCTCGCGGCGATATCGGCCGGAGTCTTGCAGAATTCACGGATGGTGTACATCTGAGCGCCGATGCAGGAAGCCATGGTCGGGATCTCCCAAGGGTTAAGAACGGGGCGGTCTGTACTGCCCCCGCGCTGCCGACGACATTCTAACGGATCTGCCGGAAGGGCCCCGGGCCACCCGCACCGATTTGTCTTTCGCCTCACCAGGTGCTCTGCAGGCGCCGGCCCATGTCGATGGTGTCGCGGAGGATGTCGGTGGGGGGGGGATTGGTGTCCTGGCCGTGGGCGATGATGATCAAGAGGCGCTGATCGGCCCCCGGAAGCTGCAGGTAATTCCAGGCCGACTGGAAGCCGGACTTGCGGGCGCTGATCAGGGACTGGATTTCCAGAAAGCCCGCTCCCATCTCGGGGATGGCCAGGCTGAAGTGGCCCTGCTTGTCGGTCAGGGTCGGGCCAAAGGCCTTGGGTTTGACTTCGTGCGGGCGCAGCACCACATCGATGGCCACGGCATCGACCCCCGGCTGCTTCAGGCGCGGGTCGTCTGCTTTCACCACGACGATCATGGGCGCGGCCCCTTCAATCACCGTGCCCTGAAGCTCGTAGGCCGAGCAGCCCGCCAGAAGCACCAGGGGCAGAAGGCCAAGTGCCCACACCCATCGCCGCAGACTGCGGCGGGCGTTCTTTTTCACTTTGGACCTTGCGCTTTGCACGTTGCACTTCCTCATGCCGTCTGCTTCTTGAGTTCTTCGACCTTGGGCAGGTCCTTGATATTGGCCAGGCCGAAGGCCTCCAGGAAGATCTTGGTGGTGCCGTAGAGCATGGGCCGGCCGATTTCCTCGGCCCGGCCCACGATTTTGACCAGCCGCCGCTCCATCAGGCTGCGCAGCACCTCGCCGCAGGAGACGCCGCGGATAGCCTCCAGCTCGGCCCGCAGGATGGGCTGCTTGTAGGCCACGATGGCCAGCGTCTCCAGGGCCGCGGGCGACAGCTTCATCTGGGCCCGGCTGCGGTGCAGGGCCCCCAGCACGGCCGAGTATTTGGGCAGGGTCAGGATCTGCCAGCCCCCGGCCACCTGCTCGATCCGGAAGCTCCGCCCGGTCTCCTCGTAGACCTTGTTGAGTTGGGCGATGGCCGCGGCGAGGTCCTTGCTGGCCACCTTGCCCAGCACATCCTTGATCTTGCTCTCGGGCAGGGCGCGGTCCGTGGTCAAAAGCAGGGCCTCGATGGCGCCGGGGAGGTCATCGGTGAGCGATACTGTGGCGGCCGGTGCGGCCGGTTCGGCCGGCTCGGGCGCCGAGGGTTCGTTGCGGTCTTGGCTCATGGGGGACATTGTAGAAGAATGGCTCGCGTGTACCAAAGCCGGCGCTCTTTCGAGGTCACGCGGGGGTCCATCCTACACCGAGGGCAGCCCCGCCAGGGCCATGGCCAGCTCATGCTGGCTGTACTTCACATCTTTGAGCTTGCCGTGCAGGTAATCCTGATAAGCGCTCATGTCGAAGTGGCCGTGGCCCGACAGGTTGAAGAGGATGGTGCGGCTCTTGCCTTCTTCCTTGCACTGAAGCGCCTCGTCGATGGCCACCCGCACGGCATGGCTGGATTCGGGGGCCGGCACGATACCCTCGCAGCGGGCAAACTGCACGGCGGCGGCAAAACACTCGAGCTGGTTGCGGGCCGCCCCTTCCATCAGCCCCTGGCGCAGCGCGTGCGACACGATGGGGGCCATGCCGTGATAGCGCAGCCCGCCCGCGTGGAAGCCCGGGGGAATGAAGGTCGAGCCCAGGGTGTGCATCTTGACCAGAGGCGTCAGGTGGGCCGTGTCGCCGAAGTCGTAGGCATACTGGCCCTTGGTCAGGGTGGGGCACGCGGCGGGCTCCACCCCGATGATGCGAGGCTTTGTGCCCCCGCGCAGGGCCTCGCCCATGAACGGAAACGCCAGACCCGCAAAATTGGACCCCCCGCCGCAGCAGCCGATGATCACGTCCGGGTAGTCATCGGCCAGCTTCATCTGCTCCAGGGCTTCCAGCCCGATCACCGTCTGGTGCAGGCACACGTGCGACAGCACGCTGCCCAGGGCGTACTTGATGGCCCCGCCGGATTTGGCCGCGACCTCCACCGCCTCGCTGATGGCGATGCCCAGGCTGCCCGAACAGTGGGGGTCTGAGGCCAGGATGTGCTGGCCCGATTCGGTTACTGGCGAAGGGCTGGCCTGCACCTGGGCCCCATACGTTTCCATCAGGGCCCGGCGGTAGGGCTTCTGCGTGTAACTGACCTTGACCATGAAGACCGTGACTTCGATGCCGAACAGCGCCCCGGCAAAGGCCAGGGACGATCCCCACTGGCCGGCCCCGGTTTCCGTGGAAAGCTTCTTGATGCCGGCCTGCTGGTTGTAG
>JAJXSS010000504.1 GCA_021784455.1 Planctomycetota bacterium | reverse complement strand
CGATCTGCAAACAAGGCGGGCCGGCTCTTCTGCACGCCCAGGGCCTCAAGCCCTGGCTGCCTGCGTCCTGGCACGAGCGTATTCACCTGCAACTGTCGCCCTATACCGCGGAAGCCCGATGCTATGCGGACGCCTTGGATGAGGATGTACGCTGGATGACCACTATGGACCTCGTCGCGCGCGTCATGCGTGCGGCCGCGCTGGGACAGACCGCCCTTCAGGGCTTGCCTCTGGCTCTGGCCGACACGCTTGCGCGGGGGGCCCGACGTACGACTGCCGCCCTGCAACCTGATCGCGGGCCGCAGTGGCCCCAGGTCGGCAGACGAACGTCCCCCTGCGCGGACGTCATCTGCCCCCGCCCCTGGGCCCAGGCGGTTATCGACGCCCGCCTGCGCATTCATGGTCGGTTCGGCTTGCCCGGCCGGGTGCTGCGCAAGGGCTTGACACTCCTGCGCGACCTATTGATACCCCTGGGCGATCCGCCTGTACGGCACGTCATCCGGGGGCAGACACTATTGATGCCGGTCTCCCACAACCTGCCTGTGTTCCTGCACGCTGCACCGGCATACATGGCCAATCTGGTGGACGTGGCGTGCCTGGTGCGCAGCAAGTACCCGGACCTGACGGCCATCGACATCGGGGCCAACGTGGGCGATACCGTGGCCTTTCTGCGCGCGGCGGGGCCGTTTCCTGTCTTATGCATCGAGGGCGACGCCGGTTTCTTCCGCTATCTGCGCGTCAACGCCCGGCAGTGGGGGCCAGATGTCGAACTGGAAATGGCCATGGTCGGCTCGGCTGCGGCGCAGGTGCAAGGCCGCCTGGTGTCGCATTTCGGCACCGCCCAACTGGTGGCAGACTCGTCGCAGAGCGGGACCATCCGCTTGCGCACCTTGCCCCAGATCGTGGCCGACCACCCGCGGTTCACCTGCCCCAAGTTTGTCAAATGCGACACTGACGGCTACGACAGTCTGATCCTGCGCGCCCACGGACCGTGGTTGAAGCGCACGCGCAGTGTGCTCTTCTTCGAGTATGCCCCCGCGGCCGCCCGGCCGTTCGACAGTGATCCGTTTGCCTTGTTCGACGCACTGCGCCAGGCGGGTTATCACGGTGTGGTCTGCTATCGCAACACCGGCCAGTTACACACCGCAACAACACTAAACCACATGGCTTCGTTGCGCCGCCTGCACGATGTGTACGCCGACCCCTGCTGCACCACTTATCTCGACATTGCCGCGTTCCACCGGGAAGACGCCGACTTGTTCGGCCAAGCATCCCGCGGCGGCGGGCCTCAGCCCTTGCTGCGTCAGGCCGCCTGAACCCGGGCGGGCATGGTGTAACCCACCGGTCAGTCCTCCGCCTTTTCCCCTTCCGGCGCCATCTTCACGATCCGGGGGTCAAACCGGGCCAGCGGCTCGACCAGGTCCTGCTGGGCGGCCATGACCTCGTCGATGTTCTTGTACACCATCGGGGCCTCGTCGATCCCAGCCGACAGGAGCTTGACCCCCCGCTCCTCCAGCACCGGCCGCACCGTCGCCCAGCGGTAGGTGTTCCTCGCCTGCGTGCGCGACATCACCCGCCCCGCCCCGTGCGCGGCCGAATTCAGGGCCGCGGCATTGCCCCGCCCCCGCACAATGTAGCCCGGTGACGCCATCGACCCGGGGATGATCCCCAGAACCCCCACCCCCGCCGGCGTCGCCCCCTTGCGGTGCACGATCACCCGCCGGCCATCGTGCTCTTCCTCCCAGGCGAAGTTGTGGTGGTTTTCCAGATCCAGGAGGACCTGGGCCCCCAACCGCCGGGCCAGGGCCCGGTGGATGCAGGCGTGATTGGCCGCCGCGTACCGGCCCATAAGCTGCATGGCCTGCCAGTATTCCTGCCCCTCCGGGGTGGCCAGATCCAGCCAGGCCAGGTGCTGCAATTCGCGCGGGAGTTCCGGGTGCAGGGCCGAGGCCAGCCGGGAGTAGTGCCCGGCCACCTGGGCCCCGGCCCCGCGGCTGCCGGAGTGGCTCAGAAGCGCCAGATACGGCCGATTCTCCAGGGGTAGCAGAGGCGTTCCTTCCCCCTTTCCGGGGGCGGGGGTCAGCAGGCCGTATTCGACAAAATGATTGCCCGAGCCGCTGGTGCCCAGTTGGGCCCAGGCCTTGTCTTTGAGGTGCTGCGTCAACGAAGTGACCGACCAGTCCTCATCCATGACCGGGTGCTGGCGGCGGTGGTGCGGGTCAAACTGGGCCCCCATGCCGAAGCGCGTTTCCTCTTCCAGGGCCCGGATCAGGCGGTCCGGTTGCCGCGTGAGCAGGTCCGGGGGGAGGTCCAGTACCGTGAGTTTCATCCGGCAGGCAATGTCCACCCCCACGGCGTAGGGGATCACCGCGTGATCGGTGGCCAGAACGCCGCCGATGGGCAGGCCGTAACCCACGTGGGCATCGGGCATCAGCGCCCCGCGTACGGAAACGGGCAGGCGGCAGGCGTTCTCCATCTGCTGGACGGAGGCGGGGTCCAGATCGCGGCCCCATTGTTTCCATGGCGCGGGCTCGGATCGTGGCGCCGCTGCGCCGGCCGCGTTCGCCGCCTGCTGCTTGAGCTGGGCGAGCTGGCGGGCCAGGTCGCCGAAGACGGGGTCATCCCGGTGGGCCTCGGGGTCGGCCGCGATGGCGGCCAGACGCATCTTGATCTGGACATGGTCCATGCCCTGGCGGCGGGCTTCAACCGCCAGCCACTTGGCCAGTTTCAGGGCCCGGC
>JAJXSS010000503.1 GCA_021784455.1 Planctomycetota bacterium | reverse complement strand
AGGATGGGGGCAACTGAGCACCACGGCCCCACCGGTGGGATCGGAGCCCCCCTCGAGATAACCGGTGAAGTCGCAGCCTTCGACGGTTGCGGGAACAGGCAGGCCGGCCAGACCCAGCAGCGTGGGAATGACATCGGGGGCATCGATCGGGGCCTCGACGGAGCGGCCCTGGTGGCCGAACCGGGCCGGATAACGCAGCAGAAAGGGCACGCGGATGGACTCCTCCCAGGGCCGCTGCTTTTTCTGGTGTCCCTGCGAACCAAGCATGTCGCCGTGGTCCGAGGTAAACAGCACCAGGGTGTCTTGTTCCAGGTGCTGTTCCTCCAGCGTCTGGAGGATCTGGGCCAGGCAATCGTCCAGGGCCGAGCAGTGCGCGTAATAACCGGCGAGCATTCGGCGCGCGGCATCGGCCATCGCCTGGGGCACGTTGGGTCGAAGCTGAATGCGCTCGGGTGCGTACCGGGCCCGGTAGGGCGGCGGGGCCGTGTCATAGGGTTCGTGCGGGGGGCCCCACGACAGCATCAGGAGGAAAGGCTTGTTGGGCGAATGCTGGCGGATGTACTGGCAGGCGTCCCGGGTCTGGGCGCTGGCATCGTAGCCCGGCCAGAAGCGGGGGGTGGGATCATCGTGGTCGTAATAGCGGGAGTGGTTGTAGTCGTGGGTGCATTCCAGGACCTTCCAGTAGGTGAAGCCCTGGCGGTCCTGAGGGGGAATGTAGGCCGACCGGCCGCGGCCATTGACGTGCCACTTGCCGATATAGGCCGTGTCATAGCCGCCGGCGGCGAAGGCCTCGGCGATGCTGGGGACGCGATGTTCGAGATGGACATCGTTGATGAATACCCCGTGGGTCAAGGGGCGCTGGCCGGTGAGGTAGGAAGCACGGGCGGGGCTGCACACCGGGCACGCCGAGACGGCCCTGCGAAAGTTGACCGATTGGGCTGCCAGGCGGTCGATAGCCGGGGTTTGCACGTTGGGGTCCCCGGCATAGCCCAGGGCCTGGGCCCGCCACTGGTCGGCGAAGACGAAGAGAACGTTGGGGTGGGTGGGCATTGGAAGTTGCGATCCGGTTGTCGGGAGCGGGTTCTGGAGCCGTCAGGGGCCGTGCCAAGACGCTTGGGGCTGATTGTAGCGGACGGCGATGGGCGGGGGGACAGCTCGACTTCAGGACAGCAGGGGGCGGGTTTACGGGGGAGGGGGGGGTGGATAGGCTAGTGGGTCTGGGAATTCCCCCTTATTGCATGAGGATTCGATCGTCATGGCCACTTCATCGATTCAGGCCGGCCTGTCCTTGTCGGCCGTGTTTTCCGATCACATGGTTTTGCAGCGGGAGGTGCCGGTGCCTCTATGGGGCCGCGCTCCGGCGGGGGCCCAGGTAACGGTGGCGCTGGGGCCTGAGACGCGGAGCGCGCGGGCGGATGAGTCGGGGCAGTGGCGGGTCGAACTGGCGGCCCGGCAGGCCGGCGGGCCGCATGAGATCCAGGTGAGCTCAGGCGGGCAGCGGGTGGTACTGTCGGATGTGCTGTTTGGGGATGTGTGGCTGTGTTCGGGGCAGTCGAACATGGAATGGCCGGTGCAGAGCGTGATCCACGCGGATGCGGAAGTGTCGGGGGCGAGGCAAGGGACGATCCGGCTCTACCAGATGGCGCGGCGGATCAGTCTGGAGCCGCAGGAGGAGGGGCCAGGGTCGTGGGAGGTGTGCAGCCCGGACACGGTGGGCCCGTTTTCGGCGGTGGGGTATTTCTTTGGGCGCAAGCTGCAGCAGGAACTGGGCGTCCCGATCGGGCTGGTGAACGCCTCGTGGGGGGGCACGCTGGCGGAGGCGTGGACGCCGTTGGAGGCCCTGGAGACGCAGCCGGGGCTGAAGCCCATGGTGGCTGCCTACCGGCGTGATCTCTTGAATCTGGATGCGGCCCGGGCGCGGTACCGCACGGAGCTGGCGGCGTGGGAAGCCGAGGCGTTCCTGGCCGACCCAGGGAACAAGGGCCATCGCCGCGGCTGGCACCGGCCGGAATTTGACGATGGGACGTGGAAAACAATGGAACTGCCGCGGCTGTGGGATTCGCTGGGCATGGCCATCGACGGAGCGGTGTGGTTTAGGCGGAAGGTGGAGATCCCGGCCGGCTGGGAAGGGCGGAAGCTGATCCTGAGCCTGGGCGCAATCGACGATTTCGATGTGACCTATGTCAACGGGATGAAGGTGGGGGCCACGGGGGCCGAGACGCCCACCTGGTGGCAGGCGCCGCGGCAGTATCAGGTCCCGGGCCGACTGGTGAAGGCGGGGCCGATGGTGGTGGCGGTGCGGGTGTTTGACCGTTACATGTCGGGCGGATTCGGGGGCGTGGCCCAGCAGATGCGGCTGTACCCGGCGGACGAGCCGCAGCCGGCGATTACGCTGGCCGGGGCGTGGCGTTACCAGGTGGAATTCAGCGTGGCACATGGCCGGCCCACGCCGCCCATGCCGCAGCCGGTGCCGGGCGAGACGCCCAACTCGGTGAGCGTGCTGTACAACGGAATGCTGCATGCCTGGCGGCATGTGGCGCTGAAGGGGGCAATCTGGTACCAGGGAGAATCGAACGCCGGGCGGGCATACCAGTACCGCAGCCTGCTGCCGGCGCTCATCCAGTCGTGGCGGAAGGTGTGGGGCCAGGATCTGGCGTTTGGGATTGTGCAACTGGCCAACTACCAGGCGCCCGTGGCGGTGCCGTGCGAAAACGAGTGGGCGGAACTGCGCGAGGCCCAGG
>JAJXSS010000079.1 GCA_021784455.1 Planctomycetota bacterium | reverse complement strand
ATCTACTGCCATGCCTACAGATGCCAACCTGCCCGTGCTGACCGCCAAAGATTTCGCTTCCGACCAGGATGTACGTTGGTGCCCCGGCTGCGGCGACTACGCCATCCTGAACCACGTGCGCAAAGTCCTGGCCACCATCCAGGCCAAGCGGGAGAACACCGTGTTCGTGTCCGGCATCGGCTGCTCCAGCCGGTTTCCCTACTACATGAACACCTACGGGTTCCACAGCATTCACGGCCGGGCCCCGGCCATCGCCACGGGCGTCAAGATCGCCAATCCGGCCCTGGATGTGTGGATTGTGACGGGCGACGGCGACGGGCTGTCCATCGGCGGCAATCACCTGCTGCACATCCTGCGCCGCAACGTGAACGTCAAGATCCTGCTGTTCAACAACCGCATCTACGGCCTGACCAAGGGCCAGTATTCGCCCACCAGCGAGCACGGCAAAAAGACCAAGTCCAGCCCCATGGGCACGGTGGAACTGCCGATCTCGCCGCTGTCGATCGCCCTGGCTTCGGAAGCCAGCTTCGTGGCCCGGGCCATCGATGTGGATCGCGGGCTGCCGGGCATTCTCGAACGTGCCGCCCGGCACAAGGGCTCGGCCTTCGTGGAGATCTACCAGGACTGCAACGTGTTCAACCACAAGGCCTTCGAGTACGCCACCGACAAGGAAGTCCGCGACGACAACGTGCTGTATCTCGAGCACGGCAAGCCCATGATCTTCGGCAAGAGCAAGGACAAGGGCATCCTGCTGCGCAACCACAAACCCGAGGTGGTCAAGGTGGCGGCGCCGGGCAGTGCGGCCGGCGACGGGGTGAGGCCGGATGACCTCTTGTTCCACGACGAGCAGGATGAGAATCTGGCCTTCCTTCTGTCGCGCATGAGCCAGCCGGAATTCCCCGAGCCGGTGGGCGTGTACTACAGCGTGGCCGATGACTGCTACGAGGACCTGCTGGAACAGCAGGTGCAGGAGGCGACCAAGGCCCGCGGCGCGGGCACGCTTCAGAGCCTGCTCAACGCCGGGGAAATCTACGAGGTCAAAGCCTGACCCCCGGATTCCCGTTGCCTGGCGTTCAAGTCCGGGGCCTTATCCCGCACCCCAATTGGCAGGATCTTACCTCCAGGCCCCGGCCCGCGTGCCGGGGCCTGTGGCATGGGGGGGCCATATCGCCGGTTGTCGCGCCTAGACTTTCCTGTGTCGTTGCAATCTCCGCGCCACCTTTCGAGGTGAGGGCCCCTATCCATGTCCGAACCGATGCGTATCTATGAAGGCGAGGGTGACCAGTTGCTCGACGATTCGCGCGTCGCCCAGAAGATCATTCTCCTGCCCGACACCACGGAAACCAAGCTGCCCGAAAGCCAGCCCAAACTGCGCATCATGTGGGGCCAGCACCTGCTGGAGGACATCCTGGCCGGCCGCTACCGTTCCCTGGTCTGCGGGGTTAACGCCCAGGATAACCGCCGGGGCATCATTGGGCAGGTGGCGGCGCTGTTGCCCACCAGCCAGTGGGACCACAGCGGCATCACGGCCCACTGCCAGCGCCTGGTCCAGGAGAGCCACGTCAGCGTGGTGAAGTTCGACATGGACGCGGTGGAGGTGCTGGGCATTCTGCGGCCGGCGTCGCGGGCGTGGCTGACCACCGAGGATCTGGCCGTGGGCTTCAAGATGGTGGCCGAGATGATCCGCCGCAGGCCGCAGCGCTGGCCCACGGCGTCGGTTTCCTTCCTGGGCGGGCAGGTCAATCGCCTGCACAACAGCCACGATCTGGAGCCGAGTTTCGAGGCCGTGCTGCGCATCATGTACGAGGCCGGATACGCGGGGGATGTGTATCCGGCCCCGGCCATGTGGGAGTGCGCCCCGACCACCATGTTTGCCCGCTTCCCCTTTCCCGCGTCGCTGGAGGCCATGCGCTCCGGCGGTTTCTGAACCCGGGGTAAGGGGCCGGGGCCGCGCGAACCAGCAGACTTCGCCCATTGCCACCGGAGGCCCGTTGCACCCATCGCTGGTGCCGCGGCCCCATCGTCTTGTCGCGTCGTTCGGCGGCACGCGTTTTTCCCCGTCCGCCTTGCCCCCCCCATCCCTGGCCCCTTTGCCGGCGGCTTGACCTTGGCCCGCGCCCGCGCCGTATAATGTGGCTTGTGAGGGCGGGAAGCTGTGGTTCCTATGGAAATCGATCTGGCCCAGGCGGCGCGCAAGACCAAGTACCCCATGGACGCGTTTCTATTTGTGCAGCGCGGCCTGGAGTACACCGTGCGCCGCGTCCATGGCCAGGCCAAGCCCGGTGCCGACACCCAGAGCCGGCACATCAGTGGTCAGGCCCTGTGTTTCGGCCTGCGCGACTACGCCCTGGAGCAGTACGGTCTGCTGGCCCGGGTGGTGTTGCGGCAGTGGCACATTCAGGGCACGGAAGATTTCGGCCAGATCGTGTTCACCATGATCCAAACCGGCCTGATGGCCAAAACACCCGAGGATTCGTTGCGCGATTTCGACGCGGTGTACGATTTCAACGAGGCCTTCGCGCCCAAGCTGCAGCTCAGCGGCAATAATTAGGTAGGCCGGTTCGGCGGCGGCGCGGCCCGCGTTCAACCATGGGGATGGCATGTCTTTACCGGCCGACCGTCATTTGTGGGATCAGCCCTGGTTTCGGGACCTTCTGATTCTGCTGGGGGTTCTTATCACGCTGCTGCTGGTCTGGGAGGTGCGGGCCATTCTGTTGCCGGTGGCCCTGGGGATGGCTCTGGCGTATCTGTTCAACCCCTGGATCGCCGCCCTGCAGCGGCGCTGGCAGGTGCCCCGCTGGCTCAGCACCGGGGTGCTGATGATTGGCCTGGTTGTGTGTCTGGGGGCCCTGGGCCTGTACGTGCTGCCCCGCATGCTGCACCAGGCGGGGAAACTGGGCGGGGCCCTGCCGCGGTACATGCAGGGTGTGAGTCGCGAGGCCGACAAGTTCATCGCCGACCGTTCCGAAACGCCCCTGCTGAAGTGGCTGCACCTGACCACCCAGCCGGCCAGGGCACCGGCCAGCCAGCCGCTGCTGGCGGTGGCGACGCAGCCTACGACCGTGCTGGCCAGCCAGCCTTCGAGCGCGGCCGCTCTGTTGTCGGGTTCCCTGGGCCAGGTCGATGCGCGCCAGGTGGGCAGCCTGCTTCTGCAATGGCTGGGCATAGGGGCCACGTGGGTGGGATCGGCCGTGAACGTTCTCATGTACCTGGCCCTGGCCCTGACTCTGACGGCCGTGTGCTTCTTCTATTTCAGTTGGCGTTTCGATGGCATCCTGGCGTGGTTCGACCAGTACATCCCCGATGCCCACCGCGAAGAAGCCCTGGCTATTCTGCAGCGAATGGACCGGTCGGTGGCGGCGTGGTTCCGCGGGCGGCTGATCCAGGCCCTGGTTTTCGGCAGCATCCTGTGCCTGGGCTGGGGGACTGTGGGTGTGCCCTACTGGTTGCTGCTGGGGCTGGTGTGCGGGGGGCTGGCCCTGGTGCCCTACCTGGCGGTGATCGGGCTGCCGGCGGCGATTCTGCTGGTCTGGCTGGATGCCCTGAGCCAAGGCGCCGCCCTGAGTGTCTGGGCCATCGTTTTCTGGCCCGCCCTGGTCTACCTGGTGGCCCAGGGGGTGGACGGCTGGGTGGTCGAGCCGCTGGTGCAGGGCAAGGCTACGGATCTGGACCCCCTGAGCGTCATGCTGGCGGTGTTGGTGGGCGGGGCCCTGCTGGGGCCCCTGGGGATGATTCTGGCCATACCGGTGACGGCATGCCTCAAGATTCTCTGGGGCAGTCTGGCCCGCCCGCGGCTGCTCGTCTGGGCCCGCCGCAAGCCCTAGCCGGCGGTGGCCCTGCCCCGATGAAAAATCCCTTGGAGCCACCCTCCAGGCGGGATAGGATAATAAAGGTGTCGGGCGGCCTGAAGGGTTTTGGCCCGGCCACGCATCAGCAGCGGATCCGCGACCGGCCACAAGCCGCGGGCGGTGGCATTCTGGGGGCGATTGGTCCCAGGGAGTCAGCCATGAAAGCAGTCTTTGGCGCTGTGGTGGCCGTTTCCAGCCTGGCCCTGCTGGCCGGGCCCGTGCGGGCCCAGGCACCCGATGGCGGTGGCATCGCCCCGGCCACCACGGCCGAGCCGCTATCGCGCGAGCTGATCCAAGGCGGCGTGGGCCGGGACCGCAAGCCGGGGCAGCGCCTGGGCGACCAGGTGAATCCGGTTCAGATCGACGGCGTGTCGGCACGCAGGGCCTTCCAGTGGTGGTCGACCGTCACGCGGATCCCGCTGATCCTCAACTGGGATGCCCTGGCCAAGCTGGGCATCGATCCCGACAAGGCCATCACCCTCGACCTGCATGATGTGCCGGCCAGCAAGGTCCTGGGGCTCATGATGCGCCAGCTCGACACCGACCATGAGACCCTGATGTACGAGGTCACGCCCTGGTACGTCGAGGTGCTCACCAAGTCCATGGCCAATCAGCGGCCGGTGACCCGCGTGTATGACATTCACGACCTGCTGATCGAGGTGCCGGATTTTGAGGGACCGAGCTTCGATCTCAACTCCGCCTTGAGTTCCTCGGGCAACGTGGGCCAGGGCGGGGGCGGCGGCAGCACCCAGAGCCTTTTCGCCCAGAAGACCGTCGTGACCGGCGGGCCCAGCACCCGCGCGGAGCGGGCCCGGAAGATCGCCGACCTGATCCAACAGACCATCGAGCCGTCGATCTGGCAGGCCAACGGCGGCCAATACGGTTCGATCAAGTATTACGACGGCCGACTGGTGGTGCGGGCTCCGCAGTACGTGCAGGATCAGATCGATCTGCCGCGGGCGGGCGTGGCCATTGAGACCACCCCTGGCGCCGACCGCCATGTGGGCCCGGGGGGCACCTCATCCACGGGGCTGATTACGCGGGATCCTCGCGTCGATCAGGCCTGGGGCGGCAAACCCACGCCCGTTGCGGGCCTGGGCGGGCGCAGTTCGCCCGTCTCGGGAACGCATTAGGGGAATTCTTGATTTTGGAGTTTCGATTTTCGATTTGAGAAGGCGTTCGAGGGGGGCGTGTCGTTCCATGAATGGGAAAATCGAAAATCCCTCCCCCTCTTACTCGGCCCCTTCTTTGCCTGCTGATTGCGCCGGCGGGTTTTGCTGGGGCTGAGCCTCAACAGGCTTGATGTCGCCCGTGATCTGTTCGGGCTTGAGGTGCTCTTCGATGGTCTTGACCATCTGGCCGATAGGCTGCTGCTGAAACTTCCAGTCATCCAGGACCATCCGGCGCGGCCGCCCGCCGTTGCTGAAATGAACGATGGCGATGCCCTTGCTGCGCCAGCGTTCCTTGTTCAACTCGGTGATGCCGGCAAAAGGCACGGTCAGGCCCCAGTTGGTGGACAGGCCCTGGTCATCCATCTCAATGCGTCGGCGCAGGCCGCGCAGCAGGCCCCACAGGGCCAGCAGCCCGATGGGCAGGCAGATGCCCAGTTGGGCGTACTGGGCGATCATGGAAAAGCGGCTTTTGGCCGCCGGCAGGTCTTCCGGGTAACCGTGGCTGCGGGTCCACTTCAACCAGGGGTCCTGCCAGTCATCCGGGTGCTCCTTCTGAATCTGAGCGAACTCGGCCGCGATGCGGTTGGTCCGCGGATACCCGATGAAGCCGTCGTAGGCGGACCAGCCGGCATAGCCCAGGAATACCACCGCCAGCAGGGCCAGGCGCCAGCCGTACGTCTTACTCATGCGTGCTTGGGTGTTCATCCCAGGGTCAACTCCGTGTGGGGATTCGCCGGGCGGCTCCCGCCTTGGCCTATCGATCCTGCCAGGCGGCCCCCAGGGCCCGGTCCCACCACCGGGTCACCAGCATCCGGCCGGCGGGGTGGGCCGTCAAACGGGCAAAGCCCCCCTCATCCACGCGGCGCATCGGGATGGGGGGTAGCCCCCGATCCTGGGACAGGGCCCAGGAAAGAAACACACTGGTCTCCTGGATCATCCGCTGCCGGATGTCCTGGGGGACATGCTGGCCACCGCGGCCCAGTAAATCGTTCAAGCATACCATCGACCAGAATCCCATTCGATTGGTTTACGGGAAGGACTCGTTGGCCGCCCTCTATTGTCAGTTTCCCGGGCACGAAAGCAAGATCGTCCCCCGTCGCGGCCGCGGACGGGCCTAATGCCCCGCGGCCGCCGCCAGCAGGCGGCAGTGCTCCATCCGCACCTGGTGCAGGATGACCGCCAGCAGGATCACCGTGGCCGCCAGGTGCAGCATGAAGGTGTGCCAGAAGCGGGCATCTTTCAGAAACCCAAACGCCCGGCCGAACGCCACCGCGAAGATCACCAGGGCCAGCAGCACCTTGGTGCCGATGAGCATCTGGCCCAGCGGCAGGGTCAATCCGGCCACGTGCCAGGTCAATACGCGGTAGGTGGGGGCGAAGCTGACCCAGTTGTACACGCCGCTGACGATCAGCCCCACAATTCCGACCAGGAGCACGCGTTGAAAGGCGTGGTCGATGGTCCGCAGCATGGCTTGGCGAAACCCCTCTTCCACCACGCGCAGGCCGGGCCGGAGGCAAAAGGAAATGAAGGCCAGGCCTCCCACCGTGCAGATCACGGAGACCAGGGGGATTTAGCGCATCACCACCAGCATGACTTGCGTGCCGTTCATGCCCAGAGCGTAGTGTGCTGAGCGGGTCGGTTCAAGACGCCGGCCGCGGATAGGGGCTCGCGGTCCGCCGCCCTTGGGGCTACAGTGATGCCATGCGCATCGTGGAATGGATCGGGCTGCTGCACCCCCTGGTGGTGCATTTCCCCATCGCCCTGCTGCTGGCGGCGGCGCTGGCAGAGGTGCTGGTGATCTGCGAATGGGTTCCGGGGGCGGGGATGAAGACGGCGGTGCGGTTCTGCCTGTGGACGGGCACGCTGGCCGCGCTGGTGGCCGCGGCCCTGGGCTGGGCGGACGCCATCCTGAGGTCCCGTGACTTTATGGGCTTCCTGAGTGAGGTCTTGGCCTGGCACCGCTGGCTGGGCACCAGCACGGCCGGGTGCGCGGTGCTGACGCTGGGCGCCTATGAACTGGCGCGGCTGCGGGGGCGCGGCCGGGGCTGGTACCGGCTGGGGCTGCTGCTGTGCGTGCTGTTGATCGTGGCCACGGGGTACTTGGGGGCGTCGCTTATCTATGGCTGGGATTACCTGCGCTGGCCGCCGCGTGCCACGTGACGGTGTCTAGCGGCGGCTGGAAGAATCGGGATTGGCTCTCGAAATCAGCAAGAGCCGGGCTGGGAGTTCCAAAAGCCAGCCTGCGAAGCAAGAAACAGGCCCCTCCGGATGCTTGGGCAGGCGCGCCCTGCGTCTGGGAGCCACGTCGAATCGGCATTTCGCGCGGGCCCGTGGAGGCCGCTGGCGATGACAGGGCAGCCTTCGGGCAGTCCAATCCAACCGACAGGTTTAGAACTTGATGCCTGAGGCCACATCCAGGAGATCATCCATTTTGGCGGCCCCCATGACACACAACCATCGGCCCTCCTTCCGGGCCATCACCATGTTGATGCCGTGGGCGGATTGGAGTGTAAACGTGGTGCCGTGGCGCTTCACCGTGGGGCCCTGGGGAGCGCGGAGCTTGGCGCCATCGGCGACGGCCACACTGATGAGTTGTCCCTCGTGCTCCATCAGGACACAACTCAGGCGTGCCCCGGCCACCTGGTGCAGGCAGCAGGACTGCACCTGCCCGGGCAAGTCCGCGGGCATCGCCTTGGCATCGGAAGCCTGCCGGGCGAGCATGGCATTGGCCTGGGCCAGGGTGGTGACTTTCATCGCGGGGGTCATGCCGTGGGTCATGTCGTACTGAATCCGCGCCATGGCCTCGGGGGAGGCCACCGCCACGGCCGAACCACCCCCCAGCACCCACCAGCCGACCACGGCCATAATCATCACGGCCGCCGCCAGGCTGGCCATCGGCCTCCACCACTGGGCCAGAAACAGCACGGGCTGGGGCTTTGCCCGTTGCTGCCGCATGGCCTCTTGCAGGCGCCGGTCCAGGCGGCGGGTGTCCACCGGGCGGCCCGCGAGCATTCTCAACCGCGCCGATGTGGCGGCATCCAAGGAACTCCTTTCTGAGTCGTTGTGGTAGGTCATGGCGCGGGCCTTTCTACGGTGTTTACCCAGCCACGTTGGCAAGCAAACTCATACAGCCGGTCCCGCAACATCGCCCGGCCGCGGTGGGTCCGGCTCTTGATCGTGCCCTGGGGCACATCGAGAACCGCCGCCACATCCGCCTGCGGCATCTGTTCGACGTCCACCAGCAGCAGCGTCCAGCGGATATCCTCTGGCAAGGCCTGCATGGCCTGAATGATGGCCTCATCCTCGAAGCGGGCCATGAGATCCTCGGGCTGGCCCCACTGACCGTCAAAGTGACCGGCTTGATCAGCCGATGGCGAGGCCGGTTCGAGCTCCAGCGCGTCCAAGGACAGCTCACGGTCATGACGGTGGGCGGCCCGCAGCCGGTCAATATGGGTGCGTCTCAGAATAGTCATCAGCCAGGCTTTCATGTCCGTACCGTCCTGAAACGAGTCCATGGCGCGCAAGGCCTTGATCATCGTGTCTTGGGCCAGATCCTCGGCTTCATCATCCCGGCGGGTCAGGTAACGAGCGGTGCGCAGCACCACGGCCCGCAGGGGCCAAGCCAGGCTCTGGAATCGCTGGACCTGCTGTTTGTCAAGGGATTCCGGCGCCATCAACCTACCTTTCTCAACGAGTCGGGATACCCCAAAAGTTCATCGGATGCCGAGAACGTATTTGTCCTTCGGCCATCGTGCTCAGGCGGCCACCGTGGTCACGTTGCAGGATACACCCGCCGTTGACCCAAGATGCTCTTCAAAGTGGACATCGACGTCCGACAATGGGGCCCTCAGACATGTTAGGCATAGGGGGGCAATCCATGGGTTGCCACGCGAAGTCCGAAATGAGAATAATTCTCACGTAGGAAACGAAAAATTTGAACCTTTCCAGCTCCATTCAACGTTTAGGGTGATGATCTGGTAAACCATTTTTGAAAAAGGATAGTGCGATGCGATTTCCCCTGCGAGCCTTGGTGATGGTCATCGGTTCAGGTGCGCTGGCGGCGTCGTTGCTGGCCGCCGGGCCGAAGGCGGACCACGCCTCCCAACCTCCGGCGACCCAGCCCGCGACCCAACCGGCCAAAGACGCTTATCCGCTGAGCACCTGCGTGGTTTCCGGGGACAAGTTGGGCACGCAGGGGCCGCCGGTGATCTATCACTATCAGGGCCGCGAGATCCGCTTCTGTTGCCCCATGTGCATCGCCCAATTCAAGCGCAACCCCCAGAAGTTCCTGGCCAAGTTGGATGCCGCCGCCAAGGCCCAGAAGGCGAAACAAGCTTCCAAGGGCATGGCAGGGATGAAGGGCATGGCGGGGATGAAGGGTATGGCGAGGATGAAGGGTATGGGCGGGATGGGAGGCATGCCGATGGGTGCGAGGCCCAAGGGTGCTCCCACGACGCAGCCGGGTGCTGCGGCCCAGTGCCCCATGCAGAACCACTAGCGGCCCGGTAATTATCCCCCGGATGTCTTGCTGATGCCCTCGGCGTCATCCGGTCGGTGAGGTGGCCATGCTGCAAGTTATTGAATGGATCGGCCTGCTGCATCCCATGGTGGTGCATTTCCCGATCGCCCTTCTCTTGGCCGCGGCTCTGGCGGAGGGGTTAGTGATCGCGGGCTGGGCCCCTGGGCTGGCCCCGGGGGTGCGTTTTTGTCTCTGGACAGGGGCTTTGGGAGCGGTGGTGGCCGCGAGTCTGGGCTGGGCCGATGCCATTCTGCTGGCGGGCCAGTCGATGGGGTTTATGCACTCGCTCTTGACGTGGCACCGCTGGCTGGGCACGAGCACGGCCCTTGGCGCTGTGCTGACGCTGGTGGCTTACGAGGTGTCAGGCAGACGGAACGGCCGCGGGCGGTTCTGGTATCGACTGGGATTGGTGCTCTGTGTTCTGCTCATCGCGGTGACCGGCCATCTGGGGGCTTCGCTGGTCTATGGCTGGCATTATCTGAAATGGCCGCCCTCGGTGATGTAGGCTGTTGACGCCCACCCGTCGCCCCCGGTTTTTTATACATCCCAAGGGATCACCAACCCCCGCGCCCCCCGCCGCGGGCAGACGGCGCTCTCCGCAGGCATCCTTTCGAAGTCCCGAAGCGGGCGGGGCAAGACCCTTTTGAACCTTTTCCACCGCATCCATCGTTCTCTTGGATGATCCGATAGTTATCTCTTTAATCGAAGGGACCACTCATGCGTCTTGCTCTGGGTGCGATCCGGATGATGTCGGGGCTGGCGCTGCTGTTGGGCACGCTGGCCGGCTGCAGTATGCCCCTGTCCCGCGATCCGATGGCCGGGGAGTGGCTCCAACAGGACCCCTCCTCCTGGCAGATGGAAGGCAGCCCCACCTGGCACAGCGACGCCACGGTGCGGGTGGTGGCGGCCACTCAGCCGGCCACAACGCAGTCTTCTGCGGCGCTGCCGGCCGATGCCGGTCCCCAGGACTATGTGCGGCTGGCCCTGGCCCGCAACCCGAGCATTCGCGCGGCTCAGCGGCGGGTCGAGCGGTTGTGGGACGAGGTGCCCCAGGCCGAAAGCCTGGATGACCCCGTGTTCCAGGTGGCCCCCATCGGCGAGATGGCCCAAACGGCCGCGGGCGAAGTATCGCTGATGACTTCGCTGAGCCAGAAACTGCCTTTCCCCGGCAAGCGGGACACGCGCGGGCGGATCGCCGCCCAATCCGCGGCCATGGCCCGGCAGGATCTGGCGAGCACCCGCCTCAGCGTGATGGGCGACACCCGCAAGGCCTACTGGTCGTACTTCTACGCCCAGCAGGCCATCGAGGTGACGCAAGACAGCCGGGATCTCCTGGAGCAGTTTCAGGCGACGGCCCGGGCCAAGTACCAGGCGGGTACAGCCACGCAGCAGGATGTGCTCAGGGCCTCGGTGGAGTTGAGCAACCTGGACAATCAGTTGATCACGTTGAAGCAGCGGCGGACCACGGCGGTGGCGATGCTCAACAGCCTGATGGACCGGCCGATTGATGCGGCCCTGCCCGCCCCCCGGAAGGTGAAACTGGGCGATGTCACCCTTTCGCTGGATAGTCTCTTGGCCCAGGCAGCGCGGACCAACCCGGATCTGCGGAAGATCCACGACCGGATCGAGATGTACCGCCAGAAGCTGCGTCTGGCCCGGCTCAATCGCTGGCCGGATTTGACGCTGGGCCTGACCTACAACGCCGTGGAAGACCAAGGGCTGGCCCCGATGGCCAACGGCAAGGATCAGTGGTGGCTGGGGTTTGGCATCAACCTTCCCATTTGGCAGGACAAGCTGAACGCGGCCGAAAACGGTGCCTTGCAGGGCGTGCTGGAGGGCGTGGGGGACTTGACGGCCAAGCAGAACGAGTTGGCCTTCCGTATTCAGGATGCGGCGGTGCGGGTGGACACCCAGCATCGCCAGGCGCTGCTCTTCAGGGATGTGATTGTGCCCCAGGCTCAGCAGACGGTGGAAGTGTCGCAGAGCGCTTACCAGGCGGGCCGGCTGGATTTTCTGACGCTGGTGGACAACTGGCGCAAGCTGCTGGATTACGAACTGATGTACCAGCAAAACCTGAGCCAGTACGAACAGAGCGTGGCGGACCTGGAGCAGGTGGTGGGGGCGGATGTGGCGGGGGCCAAGACAGCGGGGCCGGCCCAAGAGTCTGGAAAGGATTTGAGGCATGGAAAGTAACACGACAGGCCCCGTGATGGAGCCGCCGAGACCGCAGGGAACTCAGAAAGCGCCGGAACCGGAGAAGGGGCCGACCGCGCCGCCCAGTCCCCGGCCGCCGCGGGGGCCGGCGAATTCGACGCTGATCGCGCTGGTGGTCACCTTTGTCGGGGCGCTGGTGCTGGGCACGGCGGCGGGCGGAAAGATGTGGGCCGGCGTGAAGGACACCTGGCAGGGCCTCTGGGGGCACGGCCCGGTTTCCACGACCCAGGCCGCCACGGACCACGGCTACGTGTACGTCAGTCCCATGGACCCGACGTTCGTCTCGACCCATCCCGGCGTCGACTCGATGGGCATGCCCCTGGTGCGCAAGAGCATCGCCAGCTTCACCGGCGAGATCGCGCTGGATCCAGTGGTGGTGCAGAACATCGGCGTGCGGATCGCGCCGGTGATCGCCGGGCCGCTGATCAAGACCATTCGCACCGTGGGCAGCGTGGACTACGACGAGACGCGGCTGTACGACGTGAACCTCAAGACGGGCGGGTGGATCGAGAAGCTGCATGTCAACTACCTGGGGGCACCGGTGAACAAGGGCGAGCCGCTGTTCGATCTGTACTCGCCGGAGCTGTACGCGGCCCAGGAGGAGTAGAGA
>JAJXSS010000502.1 GCA_021784455.1 Planctomycetota bacterium | reverse complement strand
TCAAAGCTGCGCAGGTTCAGGGGCCGGGCACGGAACCCCTGCCTGAAGTGGCCATTCGATACGGGCTGTTTCTCAACACGATCATTGATTTTCTGATCGTGGCGTTCTGCATATTCCTGGTCGTGAAGGTGATGAACCGAATTATCCGCCGTCGGGTGGTGGCTAATCCCTGACCGGCCTCCAGGGCCGGCAACCCCAGCGGACGCAAGGAGTCTAAAAATGATGCGCTACTCAATGCTCGTGGTGATACTCTGCGGCCTGGGCCTGCTGGCCGGTTGCGGGCGCAGTGAAACCCCAGCCCCCAAGGCCGCAGGTGTGGATCCGGCCGCCGCCCCGCCGCCGGCTCAGAACCAGGCGGCCCAAGATGTGCCGACGGCGGCCCCGGCTCCGCCCGCCCAAGAGGCTCCGGCCGCGCCAGAGGCGGCTGCTAAGGCTGCGGCCGATGCCCAAGCCGCGGCTGACGCCAAGGCTGCGGCCGATGCCCAGGCTGCGGCCGATGCCAAGGCTGCTCAGGACGCCCAGGCTGCGGCCGCCGCCAAGGCCGCGCAGGACGCCCAGGCTGCGGCTGATGCCCAGGCTGCGGCTGCCGCCGCCGCCGCCAAAGCGGCCCAAGCCGCCCCGGCGGCCGGCGACGCCACCAGCAAGGCGACCTCCCTGCTGACCCAGGCGACGCAGTATCTTCAAGACAATAAACTGGACCTGGCCGAAAAACTGATCAATGAACTCGAGGGCATGAAGGGCTCGCTGCCCGATTCCCTGGTGCAGAAGATCGATTCCCTGCGTACGGCCTTGACGGCGAAGAAAGCGGCCTCGATGTTCAAGTGATCTTGTCTGAGCGGAGAGCTCAAAATTGCGTTGGCGATGCCTGGCAGTTGGCTGCTTCCTGATCCTGGCCGGTTGCGCGACGACGACACGGCCGGGGGTGGTGGGGGTCGTGCGGTCGCAGTTCATGATCGTGTCCGCGGCGACGGTGGACCATCTGGCCGCGATCCAGTACCTGGACGAGGCCAACAAGGCGCGGGCCCAGGGGGTGCTGGTCAGCCAAGGCAGCGACTATCAGCGCTTGCAGCGGATCGTGCCGCGGTTGATCGCCCAGACCGGGGTGTTCCGCGATGATGCTCCGGGCTGGCCATGGGCCCTGGCGCTGATCCGCTCCGACACCATCAACGCAATGTGCGCTCCGGGCGGCAAGATCACGGTTTACACCGGGCTGATTGACCGGCTCAACCTGACGGATGATGAGATCGCGGCCGTGCTGGGACACGAAATGGCCCATGCCTTGCGCGAGCACGGGCGGGAGAAAGTGTCGCAGGCCGTGGCCCAAAAGGCCCTGATCGACATCGCCATGGCCAGCACCCGGAACCGCGAAACGCAGATCGCCCTGGCCAACCAGATGGTGACCTATATCTACAGCCTGCCCAACTCGCGGCAGCAGGAGACGGAGGCGGATGAAATCGGCGTGGAACTGGCGGCCCGGGCGGGCTACGACCCCCGGGCCGCGCTGACACTGTGGAAGAAAATGGAATCCACGGGGTCGAGCCCGCCGGAGTTTCTGTCCACCCATCCGGCCTATGCGACGCGGTATGAGGATTTGCGGCAGTTGATGCCCAAGGTCCTTCCCCTGTATGAGGCGGCCGACAAACCGTAAAGGTGAGCGGGGGCGGCGGGTCGATTACGAGGCGTCGCGGGCCTAGCATCCGGCATGTCCATCCGCCCCATTCGCCGGCTGATCGAGGCTCGCCCCACGCTGGAAGGCGCGGGGGTCCATCTGCGGCGGGCGTTTGGCTTCGGCCAGACCTCGGATTTCGACCCCTTCCTGCTGCTCGACGACTTCCGCAACGACATCCCCGAGGATTACCTGGCGGGATTTCCCTGGCATCCGCACCGCGGTATCGAAACCATCACCTATGTGCTGGCCGGCACGGTTGAGCACGGCGACAGCATGGGCAATCGGGGGGCGATCGGGGCCGGGGATGTGCAGTGGATGACGGCCGGCCGGGGCATCATTCACCAGGAGATGCCCAAGGGCGATGCGGCGGGGCGGATGCACGGGTTTCAGCTCTGGGCCAACCTGCCCTCCTCCCTGAAGATGACAGCGCCGCGCTACCAGGAGATCAAAGCTTCCGAAATCCCGGAGGTGGTGGATGACGACGGCACGCGGGTGCGTCTGGTGTGCGGGCAGTTCTGGGGTAAGCGCGGGCCGGTGACGGGCATCGCGGCCGATCCGGTCTACCTGGATGTGACCGTACCGGCGGGGAAGAAAAAGACGCTGCCGGTGGCGGTGACCAGCCAGGCCTTTGCCTATGTGTTCGCCGGATCGGGCAAGTTCTGCAACGCCTCGGGGCCGCTGGCCGTGCCGACCGAGAGCGTGGGCTGGTCCGATACGACTCCTCCGACGCAGGCGGAGAACCGCGTGCTCGTTCTGTTTGATTCGGGGGATGAGGTTTCGGTACAGGCGGGGGAAGAAGGGATCCGGTTTCTGCTGGTTTCTGGCCGGCCGCTGAAGGAGCCGGTGGCCTGGTACGGCCCCATCGTGATGAACACCCAGGAACAGCTCCAGCAAGCCTACCAGGAACTCCGTGCCGGAACGTTCCTAAAGTAGGTTTGGGCTTGCCCGAACATTCTTTCTGGCCGATTGCTTCCGGCACCCTGGGGCCAACCCGAACCTATTGCTCTGGTCCCGTCGCCCGCTGTCTCAGGGCGTGATCCGCCAGCACCAGGGCGACCATGGCTTCGCCCATGGGCACA
>JAJXSS010000501.1 GCA_021784455.1 Planctomycetota bacterium | reverse complement strand
CGTGATCGCGTCCCGTGAGGCTGCTGTGGCTGCTGACCATAGCGGTATCCGTGGGTGCCACCATCGCCGCGCGGCTGGTGTTGCCCGCGGCCGGCCCGCCCGCAGGGGCACCGGCCACACAGCCAGCCCAGGTTCCCGGGCCGGCCGATGATGACCGCGCGATGCAGGCGCTGGCCGCGTGGCTGAATCTGACGCCCCAGCAGCAGAGGGAGCTGCATCAGCACGATCCCACCTTCGCCAGCGAGCAACAGGCCCTGCGCCGGCAACTGGCCCAGGCCCAGCGCGATTTGGCAGAGGCGATGGAGGACCCCCGCTCCAGCGACCACCTGATCATGCAGCGCACCGAGGCCGTGATCTCGGCCGGTGCCGCCTTGCAGCGCCGTGTGGCCCGATACCTCCTGGTCGTCCGCGATCATCTGACGGCAGCCCAGCGGCAGCAGCTTTTCGGCCTGTGTGCCCAGACGCTGCGCGGCACCGGTCCGGGACGGGGCAGAGGCGGCCCGGGCTGGGGCGGTGGGGGTCAGCGCCGCCGCCTGGGCCCGGGGGGTCCGTCTGGCCACTGATCCAGCCGGCCTGCGCCCGTGGCCCCGGACCCGCACCATCAGGTGCAACAACGGCGCCCCTCCAAACGAGTCTCCACCGTGCAGGTATTGATGCGTCGTGGCGAGAATCTCCATCGGTCCTGGTTCCCTGCCGGAACCGGGTTGCAATCTTCCCAGGACCCTCTGAAAATCGTCCCTCGCCGCCGTCTTGATGCCCTGGCCGTGAACCAAAGGCCTCCCCCATGCCTACCCTCGCCGTCCCTCGTCCCGAGTACCCCCGTCCTCAGTTTGTCCGCCCGGATTGGCTCAATCTCAACGGCCAATGGCAATTCGAAATCGACCCCGGCGACAGCGGTTTGGAACGGGGCCTGCTGACCCGCGAACTGGCCAACACGATCCTGGTTCCGTTCGCCCCCGAATCCTCCCTCTCGGGGGTACACCAGACCGATTTTCTCAACGCCGTCTGGTACCGCCGCCAAGTCAACGTCCCCCCGGCCTGGGCCGGACGACGGCTGCTGCTGCACTTCCAAGCCTGCGACTATGACACGACCGTCTGGGTTAACGGCCAGGAAGTCGGCCGGCACCGCGGCGGGTACACACCCTTCACTTGTGATCTGGGCCTGGCGAACCCGGCCCAGCCGCTGAGCATCACCGTCCGGGCCCGCGATGACCACCGGGCCCTGGGCCCCAAGGGCAAACAGTCCGCCCGCTCGGCCAACTACGGCTGCATGTACACCCGCACCACCGGCATCTGGCAGACCGTCTGGCTCGAACCCGTCCCTGAAGTCGCGTTGCGCCGCCCGCGTCTGACACCCGATGTGGGCCATCACACCATCCGCCTGGATCAGCCCCTTTCGGCCAACCGGCCCGGGCATCAAATCCGCGCCATCCTGCGCGACGCCGGGGTCGTGGTGGCCGACGTTACCGCCCCGGCCGACATCGATTTCTGCGCCCACGCCGATCTGGTCATCCCCCCGGCCCATGTGAAACTCTGGGCCCCGGGCCAGCCCCATCTCTACGACCTCGACCTCCAGCTTCTGGACGCCGCGGGCAAGGTCATCGACCAGGTTGCCAGCTATGCCGCCCTGCGCAGCGTGGCCATCGACGGCCAGAAGGTGCTCCTCAACGGCCGGCCGGTCTTCCAGCGGCTGGTGCTGGACCAGGGCTTCTATCCCGACGGCATCTACACGGCGCCCAGCGATGAGGCTCTGTGCCACGATATCGAACTGTCCCTGGCGGCAGGCTTCAATGGCGCCCGCCTGCATCAGAAGGTTTTCGAAGAACGCTTCCTCTACCACGCCGACCGCCTGGGGTACCTGTGCTGGGGCGAGTTTCCCGACTGGGGCTGCAACCTTGGCGGGCCCGAAGGCGACAATCAGCAGCCCGAGGCCAGCTTCATTACCCAGTGGCTGGAGGAACTGGAACGCGACTACTCCCACCCCTGCATCGTCGGCTGGTGCCCGCTCAATGAAACGGCGCAGAAGATCACCGACCGCCTGACCCGCCTCGACGATGTCACCCGCGGGATGTTCCTGGCGGCCAAGGCCATGGACCCCACCCGCCCGGTGCTGGATGCCTCGGGCTACGCCCACCGCGTACCTGAATCCGACCTCTACGACAGCCACGATTACGAGCAGGAGCCTCGTAAACTCGCACAAAACCATGATGGGCTGGCCCAGGGCCGGCCGTTCGTCAACAGGAGCGGTCCCCAGGGGGACATTTCCCTTGCCTACCGCGGCCAGCCTTACTTCGTTTCCGAGTTTGGGGGCATCTGGTGGAACCCCCAGGCGGGCCAGGATGAAGCCTCCTGGGGCTACGGCCAGCGTCCGCGGAATCTCGACGAGTTTTACGATCGATTCGACCGGCTTTGTGCGACGCTCCTGGATAACCCCCGGATGTTCGGCTATTGCTATACCCAGCTCACCGATGTGTACCAGGAGCAGAACGGCATCTACCATTTTGACCGCTCGGCCAAGTTCGACTTGGCGCGTCTCCGCGCCAGCCAGGCTCGCCCCGCCGCCAGCGAAACCTGAGAGCCCGGCCCCCCCGCCCAAGGATCGCGGCCCCGGACTTGACGAACCGCAAACCGGGTCTGCCAAATCTTTCGGGCGATCGCGCCAATAATGGGATAGCGGCAGGAAGCCGCACAAAGGAGACCCAGCCATGGATCGGCTCGCGCAGGTACCCCAGGATCAGTTGGCCCAGGAG
>JAJXSS010000500.1 GCA_021784455.1 Planctomycetota bacterium | reverse complement strand
CCCGACGATCCACGGCGAAGCACAGATCCACCCCGCCCCCCACCCCCGCAATCGCCGGCGCCAACCCCGCGGGTAAGAGTGGCCGCCCGCGCCTTCGATGACCACACCGCGGCTTTTGCCCCCCCCCCACCGCCCCAGCCACCCCCGGAAACCGCTGTGGGTATCCCACAGAAAGACCATGGCCCCTACCACCAGCAGCAGCCCCGCGTACAGGGCGAAAAACCAGGTCCAGGAATGGATTGTCCAGCCCCGGGGCGGGTGCAGGAAGCGGTTGAGGGCACGCTGCACGTTGGCCGTGGCGCGGTCCAGGGCCGACTGAATCGAAGTCTCGCCGTAAAGGGCCGATTCCGTGGCCCGGACCTGTTCGTTCCACAGGAGCTGCCCCACCGGTGTCACCGGCCGGAATTTGGCTTGCGGCAGCAGTTGGGCAAAAACGGCCATGCCGTCTTTCATGCGCTGGGGCAGCTCCGGATTATCCAGCACGTAGTGGCGCACCGACCATTCGTTGATCCGGCGCATGGGCAGCAGCCGGGGAATGAAGGGCTGGCCCTGGGCCTCGCTGACCTCACGATCGCCCTCCAGTTTCATGCGCACGGCCGCATCACTGGTCAGGAAGCGGATCAGTTCCCAGGCGGCCTGCTTGTGCCGCGCGGTGCTGGGGATGACATACGCCCAGCCCCCGTTCCAGGACACACTGGGGATGCCCTGGGCCTGCAACGCGGGCGAGGTCGGCGGGGGGCTGACCCCGAAATCCAGGTCCCGGCCGAACGTGGCAATCATCTGCATGATCCAGACCCCGTCAATCTTCATGGCCACCCGGCCACGCAAGAAGGGGTCCAGCAGGCCGTTCTGGTACGTGGACTCCACTTCGCGCACCGCCTGATAGCCGCCCAGGCTGTCGTAGATCTCTTTGACGAAGCGCAGAGCCTGGACGATCTTCGGGTCGTTGAGCGTCGCCCGCGTACCATCGGCCGAGAGCATCGAACCGCCGTTCATCCAGGCATAGATGTACAGCGAGCTGTTGCCATACATGGGGGCAAAGCCCACGACCTTGAGATGGCGGCGGGCAAACCAGTCCTGAAGGCGGTGGGCGTAAGCCGTTTCCTCCGGCGTCAGCTTCGACCAGTTCACCTGCCCGCGAAACAGGTCCACCTGGAAGTGGTAATCGCGCCAGAAACCCCAGCCCTTCGGCGCAGGCGGCTTGGGAACATCCCACTCGGTCAGGCGGTAGGCATCTTCCTGAAGCTGCGGCCAGGTGCGCGGCGGCTGCACGTGCCCCTGGGCATCCACCAGGCCCGCCCGGCGCATCAGATCGGTGTTGTAGAACAGGGCCCGGTCATCGACCTCGATGGGGATGCCGTAAACCCGGCCGTGATACTTGGCCTCATCCCAGCAACTGGCGTAATAGTCTTTGGCGTTGGGCGTGCCAGCGCGGCGGGCCGGATCGGGGGAAGCCAGATCCCGGGCAATAAAGGGGTCCAGACACACAAAGGCCCCGCGGGCGGCCCACTCGGGCACGGCATAGCGGTCAAAGAACACAACATCCGGGGGCGATCCTCCGGCCACCGACACCAGCAACCGGGTGGGATCGCTCGTCTGATCGTTGGCCGCATCCTGCCCCGACACCACGCAATAGATGGGCTGATGGGGATCCTTGGCATGGGCCAGGCGGCTCTGCCGCTCAAACTCGTGAATCACATCGGCCATCACCCCGGCCGCCGGTCCGCCCAGCCCCATGTACGTGATCTCGGTCACCGGGCCCTGGGACTGCTCCGCCGGGGCTTGTCTTCGGGGATACAGCCACCACAAGGCAACCCCCAGAACAACCAGCAGTGTCAAAGCCTTCCAACCGCTCATAAGCGATCCCGTGCTGATGTCCTCGTCGGCAGGAAGGCGGTATTGTACTCTTGCGATCCAGCTCCCCCAACTCGGCGCATCGTGCCGCGCTGCCGAACCCCTCCCTTGATCCTCCTGCCCCGCCCCCGGAAATCTGCTGGCGCGCCATGCGCCAGACCGATAACCACAAATATCCCCCCCCCCGCATCCGCCTGTTCCAATCGAGTGGCTACCATGCATCCACCCTCCCCCTTCAAGCTGCGGGCGTGGCCGATGGCCGTGGCCGCCCTCATCGCCCTGGCCGCCACCGTGGCACCGGCAGCCACCCCCTCGCCCCCCCCCCACGCCCTGCGCTTGCACCTCGCCTGGCAGATCGCCCTCGAAGCCGCTGATTTCTCCCCCGGAATCCTCGATGGCAACTTCGGCCCCCACAGCCGCATGGCCCTGCGCGAATACCTGGACCGCTTCTTCCCCGGCAGGCTTCCCACCGACCAGCAAGTGATGCAGTCTTTGCGGGTGGATGTGGCCCACGCCGTGGCGCCCTACACCATCACCCCCCAGGACGCCGCCCAAGTCACCGGCCCCACCCCGCTCAACTGGAACGCCAAGGCCGCCCTGCCGCGGCTGGGATACGAATCCCTCCTGGACTGCCTTAGTGAGAAGTTCCACTGTAAGCGCGACCTGCTCCAGCAACTCAATCCCGGCCTGGATCTAAATGCCCTGCACCCCGGCCAGACGCTTCAAGTCCCCAACATCCGCCCCTTTCCCGGGGCCAGCACCGTCGCCGCTGCGACTTCCCAACCCGCCCAACCCCCGGCCGCCTACCTCACTATCAACCTGGCCCAGAAGACCATCCGCGTGTTCGATGCTCGGAATCAGGAAATCGCCCTCTTCCACTGCAGCGTGGCCAAAGAC
>JAJXSS010000078.1 GCA_021784455.1 Planctomycetota bacterium | reverse complement strand
CACGGCGGCGGAGAAGGGCGTTCGGCTCGGCTGCGCGCCGGACACGTTCCTCGGCGCGGGCCTGCAGACCTGCCGCAAGCTCATCGACGACGGCGCCATCGGCGTGCCGGTCGCGGCGGTCGCGTTCATGGCCGGGCACGGGCCGGAAGGCTGGCATCCTGACCCGGACTTCTTCTACAAGCCGGGCGCCGGCCCGATGTTCGACATGGGCCCCTACTACCTGACGGCCATGATCAACATGCTGGGGCCCATCACCAGCGTTACGGGCGCCACGGGCACCCTTATCCCCGAGCGCACCATCACCCATGGGGATGGCAAAGGCGGCCAAGGCCCCAAGTACGGCCAGAAGATCACCGTGGAAACCCCCGACCACGTGGCGGGCAACCTGATGTTTGCCAGCGGGGTGGTGGGCACGATCATCACGTCGTTTGCCACGGCCTTCCCCACGCATGACGGCCGGTGGCCGATCACGGTGTACGGCACCGAAGGGACTTTGCGGGTGCCGGATCCCAACGGGTTTGACGGCCCGGTGCAGATCCGCAAACTGGGCGACAAGGAGTGGAGCGAAGTGCCCTTCACGCACCACACGGGCTTTGCCCGCATGGCGGGGGTGGTGGACATGGCCCTGGGCATCCGCGGCAACCGCCCGCATCGCGCTTCGGGCGCGCTGGCGTTCAACGTGCTGCAGTGCATGGAAGGCTTCCTGAAGTCGGCCCAGACCGGCAAGGGGGTCCGGATCGACACCACGGGCTTCACCCGGCCCGAGGCCCTGCCGATGACGGCTCAGCCCGGGGCTCTGGGCTGAGCTAGCCCCGGCCCGGCGTACAAGAACCCAAGGCCCCGCGAGGCGCGCCTCGCGGGGCCTTGTTCTTGCGCGGGCGAAGATCGAAGGGGGCCTGGTCCCCGACTGCTGCCGCCGCGCCGGCCGCAGCCAACGCGCCGCGTCAGTAGGCCTGGGTCACGGTGGCGCCGGGGTAGTAGAAGGCCAGGATGGCCAGGGCATCGTAACCCTTTTGGGCCATGGCCTGGGCCCCCCACTGGCACAGGCCCACGCCGTGGCCATAGCCCCGGCCGTTGTAGAACTGGACAACCCGTTCCAGGACGCGCACATCCGCGTCGGAACTCTTGAGGAGTTGGGCCTGGGTCAGGTGCGGCAGGCCGGGGGCCGCGAAGTTGCAGGCCCCGCGAAACTCCTCAGCCATGAGGTCGTAGCGCCGGCCGGTGATGTCGAAGAGAGCAAAGCGGGTGGGGCGCTGGGCGGCATTGCGGGCGACGATTGCGATGCGGCTCAGGAGGCCCAGATACTGAACGGAGTTGCGATTGGCCCGCCCCCAGGCGGCGATGCGCTGGGAGAGGGTGGCGCGGGGGCGATCGAGGGGCCCCCAGCGGTAGCTGGGGCAGGCGGCACACCAGGCGCCGTGGCGACGGCCGCGCAGCGGGGGTAGATCGGGCTCGCCCGGGAAGGCATCGCTGGCGTTCTGCCCGTCGCCTCCACAGCAGGCGGAGAAGAAGCCGGGAATGACCTGGTTCTGCCAGGTCAGCACCAGGCCCCGGGTGGCGGCGACGGCTTCCAAAGCCCGGGGATTGACGGTGACACCGGCATAGACCTGGCTGGCCTGGGTGGCCTCGACATCGAAGGGGAGGTTGAGCCGGCGGTGGGCGGCGATCTCGGCGATGGCGTAGGAGCGGGCGGCGATGGCCTGAGCGCGAAAGGTCTGGGGATTCCAGTTGCGGTACAACTCCCTGGCCAAGACGCCGGGCAGATAGCGTTCCAGGGCGACATGGTTGACGATGTCGAACGAGGCGGAGCCCGGGCCACTGGGAGCGGATTCCAGTGTGAGGGACTGGGGATAGGTGGTTCCGTCCACGGTCAACCGATCCGCATCGAGGGGCTGAATGATCAACCGGTAGCCGGGGAAGCTCATCCAGCGGCCATCGGAGCCGACCAGGAAGGCATTGCTGGCGCGCCGGACCTGAATGGTGCCGCGGTAGGCGTAGGTTTGGCTGGTGCCGTAGGCATCGGTCACGCGCACGCCCAGGCGGCCGGTGGCCTGGAGCGTCACGGCGGTGGCCGCGACCCGGATGCGCACGCGAATAACCGGTTCCTGGCGGGTCTGGGCGAGGGGTACGGGCAGATCCGGAGGCGCCGGCTCGGCCGCGGGGGCCGCAGGGGGCGCGGGCTGGGGGCCCTGGCAGGCGGCCAGCAGGCTCAAGGCGGCAGCCAGAGCAAGGAATATCGAGATGGAAATTGGCCGCCGCGGGCGTAGCTGGATCATCCGTGATCCTCCTGAAGGCGAAGGCGGCCAGTATAGGACTTTGGATGGGAAGGAGGAAACCGGCCGGGAGGCTGTCCGTGGGACCGGGAGGGCCCCGGGCGCCGCCGGGCGCTCCACGGGCTCGACCGGGGGAAGGGTTCAGTTGGCGCGCGACGTGGCCGAATCATTGGCCCGGAAGTCACCGGTGGTCTCATCGTAATACCAATCGCTGGTGCCCACGCCCCCCGAGCCCAGCTTGCTGCCGGAGGTTTTGGGATTGACGGGCATATCGCGCAGGTACGGGCCATAGCTGTAGCCGGGCGTACCCGCCGCCGCGGTCTGGCCCTGGGCATTGCTGGCCTTGGTCATCTGATCGACAAAGCTGTCCAGCGAGGGATAGGTGTCGTTGTGCTGGGCGTGATAGACCTGGATTTGGGTGCGGATGCGGTAGAGATCCATTTCCAGGGAACTGCCGCGGGCCTGATCGGCAGCCGAAGTGAAGTGGGGAATGGTGATCGCCGCCAGAATGCCCAGGATAGCTACCACGATGATGATTTCGATCAGCGTAAAGGCACGCGGGCACCGCCGGCAGGTTGCCACAGCGGAACATGACCCCGACTGGTTGGACATGATTGGGCCTCGCCGAAAGGTTGGCATGATCGATACCCCTCTGCAATCCCACCGGCTGAGAGCCCCGACTGATGATGCGGATCACCACCAGAGCGGTCGACGGAGTGCCGGACTCCCTGGGCCGTTATCGGCCAACGGCCGGGGGGAATTGAGGAGCCCCCGGCCCAATCCTGGGGGAACCGCCAGAAAGGGCAAGACTCCCAGGGCTGGCAACCGGCCGGCCGTGTCCGAAACCGCCCCTATCGTTACAACCGTTACAGTTTCACGGCCGGGGCCTGACGGACCACCATTTCCTCGACTTCGAAGAATTCCTCGGACTTGAAGGCGAACAAGCCGGCGATCAGATTGGAGGGGAAGACCTCGATCCGGGTATTGAGGTCGCGGACGTTGGCGTTGTAGAAGCGGCGGGCCGCCTGGATGCGGTCTTCGGTGTTGGTCAATTCCTGCTGGAGCCGGAGGAATTGCTGGTCGGCCTGGAGTTGGGGATAGGCCTCGGCCACCGCCCAAAGCTGCCGGACCGAGCCGACCAGCGCGTTTTCATCACGGGCCTGGGAGGCGGGGGATCCGGTTGAGGCGACGGCCCGGTTGCGGGCCTCCACGACGATCTGAAAGGCCTGGCGCTCGTGGGCGGCGTAGCCCTTGACGACGTCGACCAGGTTGGGGATCAAGTCGTAGCGGCGGCAAAGTTCGGTGTCGATCTGAGCCCAGCTTTCGCGCACCAGATTACGCAGGCGTACCAGGCCGTTGTAGTTAGCGATGGCCCAGACCAGAACCAGCAGCGGCACCAGAAGCACGATGCCGCAAGGGATCAGGGCGCCGAAGTTCAGGCCGGAAGGTTGGTACACGGGCCGGTCACTCCCTCAGTTGGCGGTCTGCATCTGTTGCTGAACGAGGTAGGCGGGCATGCGGTCGAGGATGCCGGCGATCAGGTCGGCAGCCTGGGAGAATTCAAGATCGCGGAAGGTCGTGCTGCGCCAGGCCATGACGCAGGCCGGGTCGAACTGAAGGTTGAAATCGGGCTGGGAGAGCATGAACTCAATGGTGCGGGCGTGCATGACATCAAAGGCCCACCTGCGATCCGGGGCCTTGACGCAGAAGCGGCGGCTGAACTCGGCCGACTCGAAGTCGATGTCCTCGTAGCCCAAAAAGGCGGCCATCTTGTCGAACAGGCTTTCGCGGCGGATAAAGAGCGGCTTCAAGGGCACGGGGCTGGCCAGCACCACCGCGCTGAAGCGGTGATGGTGGGTGGTACGGTGGCCCTTGGAATCGGTGCCATGCGTTTCATAGTGATAGTCAAAGGCCAGGATGTCGCGCGGTCCCCAGCGGCCCTGCATGAGGTTAAAGGCGTAGCGGCCCCCATCGCCCTGATGCAGACAGGGAAAGGCGGGGAACCGCCCGGACAGGGACCCGTCGCGTTCGGGGTTGAAGGTCAGGCCGCGGCTGGCCGCCCAGGCGGAAAGCTCCTGGCGGCGGCGTCTGGCCTGCATCGCGCTCAAGACGAACAGGCCGATAAACAACACGACGATGCCGACGATGATCAGAGGGAACATGGCACGGCACTTACGGGGTTGAGGAAGGACGATCCACCACAGCGTTCTTCCATCATGCCAGCGCAGGCGGACAAGAACAAGGACACACCCCCCAACCCTGCGAGCGGGCGCCACCAGAACCCCGGCGGAGCAAACCTGGGAGGCTGGCCAGAACTGGGACTGGGCTCAGGATCAGGCAGTCGAGGACGGGTGGCCCTCCGTAAGGGCAAAAGCTGGTCTTGCGCGTCCGCAAGCGGCCCGGGGCTCAACTGTCCAGCCCGTACAACTACTCTCCCGCGGTCGCTGCCGAACCCGCCACGCCCTCCCCCATCGAGCCCCGACAGGGCACAAGCGCGGGGGGCAGGCGCTGCCACGCCCCAGTCAGCGCGCCCAGACAATGCCAGGCCGCGCACTTGCGATGGAAGACGGCATCCGAGCGGCCGGCGGGGCAGACGGCCCACCAGAGTCGCTGGGGATGGCGCAGCAAGATGCGCCATTGCCAGTAGGTGCGTTTCAGGCTCCGACCGTGGCCATCGGAGCCCCGAAGACGCTGGATAAGGACCTCGGTGACGCCCTGGCAGTAGAGGCGCCGAAGCATCCACGCTTTGGACAGCCGTCGGGCCTCCACCAGATGCTGCACCGCCGCACGAGGGTCGTAGAGAATCTGGCCGCCCCGGTCTCGAAGGGCGTCCTGAACCAGGGTCTCCTCTCCCGAGATCAAGCTGGACCCGACGCGGCCCAGAACGACCGGGAAGCCCCCGATGGCCGCCAAGGCGGCGCGGTCAAACGCCATGTTGCAGCCGAACACGTATTCGTGGGGCAGAACCGCCGGTGCCTGCATGGGCAGATCCAGCAGCGAGTAATAGCCGAGCAAACCATCGTGGCACCAGGAGGGACGAGGTCGCTCCCACAGGCCCTCAACACGGCCCCCGACGCAGGTGGGGCGTACGGAACGCCGCGTGAAGTCCTCCCAGAGGCAGGCCAACCAGCCAGGCGCAGCGATGGCATCGTCATCCAGAAAGGCCAGGATCCCGGCCCGTGCTTCGTGGCAGCCCCGGTTGCGGGCCAGGCTCAGCCCCTGATGCGATTCCAGAAGGTAGCGCAGCTTGAACGGCTGGGCCCGCATCCGCTGCACCAGGTCGGCGGTCGTGTCGATCGAGTTGTTGTCCACTACCAGGACCTCGAACGCGGCCGGGTCCAGGGTCTGACGGGTCAGACTGGCCAAGGCCGCAGCCAGGCGGTCCACGCGGTTATAGGTGCAGATGATGACGGAGATCTGGGGATTCAAGATATCTTCCGGAAAACCCGGGGGCTGGTCCGGCGCCAACCCCGCGGCCGGCGGGGACTGGCTCCGCAACCAGGCACGCAGGGCCGGACTGCGGCCTCGACTGGCGCGACGACCGCTGTCGGAAATATCGGCAGCATGCCACTGTAACTTTGCCTCAGATCTGTTCGTATCCCTGGAGATCAACGGCAGTTTGGGGGCTTGCCGGCCCCGGGTCTCGCCCGCCGGCCAGAGTGAACCGATGAATACCAAGAGACCCAACCCAAGGGTCGTCCGTTGGCGGTATATCGGACTTTTCGCCGCTACCCAACGCACCGGCGAACTGGCTGGCCCCCCGGGGCAGACCACGCCATTCGGAATCGGCAAATGGACACTGCAGCACATGAGAAGGCCTTACGGGGACGGCGGATCATCTTTCTGCATCAATCCCTGGTCATGGGCGGAGCGGAACGACAATCTCTGCACCTGGCCCGGTGGCTGGTGGAGCAGTGTGGGGCCCGGGTGGAAATCTGGGGCCTTCGCCACCGGGGCAGCGTGGGGGGATCATTGCGCGGAGATGGCCATCCCCTGCAAATTGGTCTCATGGAACTGGGAGGGATCGCGGTGCCAGCGTCTGGGGGGGTTATCCGGCCTGGCTCGCGCCCTGCGGGCGGCCCGCCCGGATGTGCTGCTGCCCTATACCATGCCCGCCAACATCGCTTGCGGTCTGGTCTGGCGCCTGACCGGGGCCCGCGCCTGCCTCTGGAATCAGCGGGATGCGGGCCTGCAACGCTTTGGCCGCAAACTGGAACGCGCGGCCGTCTGACTCACCCCCCTGTTCATCAGCAATTCCCGGCATGGCGCGGACTTTCTGCAGGACACGCTGGGGGTGGCCCGGCACAAGATCAGGCTGATCCACAACGGGGTGCGGCTGCCGGAGCCCCGGGAAAGCCGGGCCCACTGGCGGCAGCGCTGGGGTCTTGGTGAGCAGGTGCCCGTGGTCTGCATGCTGGCCAACCTGAGCCCCCATAAGGATCATGCCACGCTGATCAGGGCCTGGCGGCAGGTTTTGGCGGACTGGCCGGGAGGGCAGGCGCAGCCCGTCCTTATCCTGGCCGGCCGGGACTATGGCCAAGGAGCGGCGATCCAGGCCTTGGCGACGGAATCAAGGCTGGGTGAGGCGGTGCGTCTGGTGGGCGAGGTGACGGATGTGGCCGGGCTGCTGCGGGCGACGGATCTGTGCGTTTTTAGTTCGCTGCGCGAGGGACTGCCCAACGGGGTCCTGGAAGCGATGGCCGCAGGCCTCTGCGCGGTGGGAACCGACAACCCGGGCATGCGCGAGGCGGTGGGCGAAGCAGGTGTGCCTCTGCTGGTGCCGCCGGAGGATGCCCCGGCCCTGGCGCAGGCGATCCGGCGGGTGCTGGACGATGGGGAACTGCGGCGCCGGGAAGGAACGCGCAACCAGCGGCGCATCGAGGAAGTCTTCGGCGTCGAACAGATGTGCCGCCGGACCGTGGAGGCGATCCGGGAAGTTCTGCCCTAAAGCGAGGGTCCCGGCGGCCCAGCGGGAGGAGCCGGCCTCAGGTTCGGCGGGCCAGGAGAACGAGATCGTGATAGACGCCGCCGATGGAACCGGTCTTGGCGATGTGCAGGCCGGAGACGGCGCTCACCTGAGCCTGAAGTTCATCGGCGGTGTATTCGAAGCCGTGGTACATGGGGTCGGAAGAAGCGCCGAACTGCCAGGAAGGGGTCACCAGCAGCAGGCCGCCGCCGGGACGGATCAAGCGGACGATGCGGTTCAGGGTGCGGATGGGGTTGTCGAGGTGTTCGATCACATCGATGAGGCACAGGGCATCGAAGGCGGCATCGGCAAAGGGTGGATCGTGGCTGTCGGCGATCAGGAAGACGGGGCGGGGGCCGGCATACGCCTGGCCGGCGGTCTGCCGCAGGGCATCGGCAATGCCGGCGGGCTGGAGATCCATGCCGATCACGCGCAGGCCGGTCTGAGCCAGGAGATGAGTGAACAGGCCGTCTCCGCAGCCGATTTCCAGGATGGAGCCCTGCGCCGGCACCAACTCGCGGGCGCAATTGATGATGATCTGGACCCGCTGGCGGAAGACCTCGACCTCCCGGTAGCTCGTCCATACGGGGGCAGGGCGGTATTCATAGCGGTCGAAAGGCATGACCGGAGCGTGGTAGCGCAGGTTCCACAGCAGGCCGGTGCCGGGGTAGAGACGGCGGACCTCGGCCAGGTCGGGGGCCCGCCAGTCGAAGCCCCAGCGGCCCCGGAAGGCCGCATCTTGAGCGGGGGTGGTTTGCGGACGGGTGTCATCGACCACCACCGCCTGCGGTATGGCGTAGCAGGCCCCGCCCATGCGCCGGACGCGCAGGCCCAGTTCCACGGCCCCCAGCGGGCCCAGGGCCAGGGCCTCCGGACCGGCCACCGCATCAAACACCCGGCGCCGGATGGCAAAAACGCCGCCGGCGATGACATCCACGGGCTCGGGGAAGCGGTAGCAGTGCCCATCGGTCATGCATCCCAGATGATGAAAGCCCTTGGGGTGGATGAGGAACTCCCCCATGGAAAAAACGTGCCGGCCATCGGGGCACAGGCGTTTGAGTCCCACGATGCGGTCGTTGCCGACCAGACGGAGGGAGTCCAGCAGATGCTGTCGCCAATCCTGGGGCTGGGGCGGAGGGAGAGTAGCGGCCCGGACGATCACGGCCTCGGGGGCGGCTTCATCAACAGTCCAGTATTGGCCCCTGACAGCGGCCGGTGGTGGGCCAAGGAACACCATGGCGTAACGATCGGTTACCGGCACCGGGTGGCTGGAAAAACACGGCCCGTGGGGCACCGGGCGGCGCCGTGCCCCAGGCTTGCGGCGGCCGGGAAGACAAGATGCCGGCATGGGCCAAGCCGTGGGCCCGCCCTCAGGCATTCAGGGCTGCGTAGAGGGCCTCCAGGCGGCCCAGGCTGTCGGGCAGGCCGCCGGGGCGGCTGCTGATCAGCCACAGGCGGCGGTGTTCGGCCAGCAGGGGCTTGAGCCGGCGGGCCAAGGGGTGCCGCTGCGGGGCGGGAATGGCGACCACCCGACGATCCTGGCCGCGGCAGCAAGCAGCGCCCACATCGGCCGCCAAGGCGAGCAGGTCCAGAACGAACGTGAACTCCGCGCGGACGATGCGGCCCTCGGGGCCTTCCAGCCGGATGCGTTTCAGGCGCGGGCGCAAGGCGGCCAAGACGCGTCGGGCCCGAAGGAAGCCTTGCGTGGTGGCCTTGGACATCCATGCGTGCGTATGACCGGGGGATCGCCAAAGCAGTTCGCCCAGAACGCTGGCATTGCCGGTGGTGACGCCGGTGGCCAGATGCGCGTTGCCCAGGTCGAACACCAGGCGGGCCAGTGCCCCGGCCGGGTCGTGGAAGAAATGGGTGTTCACGCTCTCAAGCAAGGCCGGGACATCGTCGTTGGCGGCCAGGTGCCAGGCGGCCGCAGCGCCGAAGGCCAGGGGCAGCACCGAGGTCGAGGGTGGCTGCAGGTGGCCGTTGTCGCCCCAATCGGTGATGAGGTAGCCCACCGCGCCATGGGCCACGCCCGCCGTGGCGGCCTGGCGCAGGTTGGCCAGGGCGTTGTCAGTGCGGGCGACGAGGCTGTTCCAGGTCGAGGTGCCGGGACAGACGTAGGTGGCGATGCCCGAGGTGGCGAACTGGCGCATGTGCTCGACAAAGGGGTGGTTGGCCTCGTAGCCCCATTCCAGGGCGATCACATCGGCCGGGAGGTGGGCGATCAGTTCCGGCTGGTGCAGGATGATGTCGCCCCAGAACTGCATGGTTCGCCCACGTTCTTGCACCAGCCGGTGGATGCGCCTGAGGAAATCCAGATACACGCGGTGCTTGCCGCGTTTTTTGCAGGCGGCGCGGCTGCGGCCCGCGCCCAGATCCCAGGTTTCATCGCAGCCGACGTTGAAGAGGCGGCTGGAGAAGTTGGGCAGGAGCTCGTCGTACAGGCCGGCAATGAAGCGGAGGGAGCGTGGATCCCCGGGACAAAGCGTGGAACTGACGGGGCTGAAATCGCCCCAGGGCGTGGTGAAGCCGTCGGGAGCTTCCGCCAGGTGCTGATAGGCCGGGTGTTTGAGCCAGCGTCCCATGTGGCCAAAGGAATTCTGGTTGGGCACCAGCTCGATATGGCGCTGCCGGCAATAAATATCAAGGCGGCGGATCTCGGCGGGCGTGAGCGGGGAAGCCTGGCTCCACACCGTCCGGTGCCGCCGGTAGGCGAAGGTGTGCTCGGTGTAAAGCTGAAGCTGGTTGATCTTCAGTTCGGCCAGGAAGTCAACCAGCCGCAGCAGGCGCGGCATGGTGGGGACGCGGTCGCGGCTGATATCGAGCATGTACCCGCGGACGGGCAGGTCCGGCCAGTCCTCGGTACGCAGGCAGGGCAGGCGGCGGCCGGGGGCCTGCCGCAGAAGCTGGCGCAGGGTGATGGCGGCATAGAAGGCGGCGGCATCATCATGAGCCAGAATGACGATGCCCTGGGGGCGCACCAAGAGGCGGTACCCCTGGGCGTGGGCGATCAGGGCGGGGTCGATGCGGACCTGCGCCCCGGCGGCCTGCGGCCGGAGGGACTCCAGGGCCTTGGCCTGACGGGGCCCCAAGGCAAGCGAACCAGGGCCCATTTCGAGGATACGGGGACGCGGCCAGAGAACAGGGGATGTACGCATGAGCGGCCATGATACAGCAACACCGCCGGTCGGCGGTGTGGCTGCGCAGCGATGTTTCTCCGGGCCGCGAACTTCACGCTCGCGAGGGTGCGGCGGGATCGGTGGGCGGGCTTCGGCGCCGCCGCAGGTTTCCCGGACGGACCGAGCAGATTCGGGCGAAGCTCGCCGCGGATCAGTCAAAGTTGCCCAGGACCATCTCGTCGACGCTCTTGGCGGCGGGGATCATGGGGTAAACATGCTCGTCCTTCTCGACTACGGCGTCCAGCACGGCCGGCCCCTCGTAGGCCAGGAACTCAGCCAGAATCCCGGGCAAGTCGGCCGCCCGGGTGCAGCGGAAGCCGCCAACGCGCATGGCCCGCGCCAGGGCCTGGAAATCCGGGTTGTGCATCTGGGTATGGCTGTAGCGTTCCTTGTAGAACAGGTCCTGCCACTGCTTCACCATGCCCTGGAAATCGTTGTTGAGGATGATGATCTTGGCCCCGATGTCGAACTGAGCGGCGGTGCACATCTCCATGCCGGTCATGCAGAAAGAACCATCCCCGTCGATGCAGACCACCGTGTCCTGCGGACAGCCCAGCTTGGCCCCGATGGCGGCCGGGGTGCCGAAGCCCATCGTGCCGGCCCCGCCGGAGGTGATGAACTGGCGGGGGCGCTTCCAGCGGTAGAACTGGGCGGCCCACATCTGGTGCTGGCCCACGCCGGTGGCCACGATGGCCTCGCCGTGGGTCTGGCGGTACAGCTCTTCGATCACGGCCTGGGGCTTCATGTGCAGTTCCCGGTCATCGGGCTTGTAGCGGAAGGGATGCTCGGCCTTCCATTTCATGACCTGCTCGATCCATTCGTTCCGCCCCCGGAATTCCAGCAGGGGCAGCAGCAGTTCCAGGTTGCGGCGGGCATCGCCTTCCACCGGCAGGGTGCAGGGAACCACCTTGTTGACCTGCTCGGGAGCAATGTCAAAGTGAATGATGCCTCCCCGCCCTTCGCGCTCGGCCTGGCGGGCGGCCGGGGCGAAGCGGGCCGGGTTGCCGGTCACGCGGTCATCGAAGCGGGCCCCGATGGCCACGACCAGGTCGGCCTGGTGCACGGCCCAGTTGGCGTAGGCCGATCCGTGCATGCCCAGCATGTGCAGAGCCAGCGGCGACGATTCATCAAACACACCGCAGCCCTGCAAGGTGGTGGTCACGGGCACGTTGGCCTGGGTGGCGCACTGGCGCACCAGTTCGTGGGCCCCCGCCAGAATCGCGCCCTGGCCCACGTAGAAGACCGGACGCTGGGCCCGGTTGATCATGGCCGCGGCCCGGGCAATCTCACTGGAGGCGGCCAGCTCGCGCACGTGGTAGCCGGGCAGGTTGGGTTCGACCCGCACATCCTCCACCAGCTTGGCGGCGGTCACGTCCTTGGGCAGGTCCACCAGCACCGGGCCGGGCCGGCCGGTGGTGGCGATGTGGAAGGCCTCATTGATGCGGCGGGGCAGTTCGTGCACATCCTTGACCAGCACATTCCACTTGGTGCAGGCCCGGGTGATGCCGGTGATGTCGGCCTCCTGGAAGGCATCGGTGCCGATGGCGAAGGTGGCCACCTGGCCGGAAAACACGATCAGCGGCGTGCCATCCATCAGGGCGTCCTGCAGCGGCGTGACCGTGTTGGTGGCCCCGGGGCCGGAGGTGACCAGCACCACGCCCACCTGGCCCGAGGCCCGGGCATAGCCCTCGGCCATGTGGCCGGCGCCCTGCTCGTGGCGGGACAGGATGAACTTGAAGTGTTTGGACTGGTAGATGGCATCGAAGACCGGCAGGATGGCCCCGCCGGGATAGCCGAAAACGTGACGGACTCCGTGCTGACGCATCATCTCGTGGAAGACCTGGGCGCCGGTCATGCCGGTGTAACGGGAGGTCAGGGGGCCGGTGCCGGTGGTGCGGATATCGCGGGTGGAAAGGGTGCGGCTGCGGGTCGGGGGCATGGGAATCACCTCTGGGTTGTTTAATTCTGTTTAATGG
>JAJXSS010000499.1 GCA_021784455.1 Planctomycetota bacterium | reverse complement strand
TTCCTTTTATCGGCTTGCTGCGGACCTTGGTTTATGTAAGGGCCAGCGCGAAGGGGATCCTTGCAGTGTTGGGGGCTGGCAGGCCGATAACAATAAAGCGTGGCTATCGGAGACCGGCACGATGGGTGAATCCCCGGGTCAGTTGAGCAGGTTGAAGCTTGGTTCCCCCGCGCTATTAGTTGGCACGGAAACGGCAGTTAGCGACATGCAGGCGGCCTTGGCCCGGAGCCCCAAAGTTATCGGCATCGCGAGTCTGCATCTCGATCCTGGCATTGCTGAAGCCGGCAACCCCGCTGCGGGCGAATCAGGGGCGGCAGCCAGGCCCGCTAACGAATTGAAGGCGGCTATTCGGACGCACCGTCCCGGAGTGGTGCTGATCAGCCTGCCCGTGGGGGCCGCCGATATCATTGCGGAGATGACCCGCGGCTGCGAAGACGAGGGGGTGCCTTGGCGTTTCCTGCCCACGCTCGAAGATCAACTGGCAGGCCGGATTGCCCCCCCGGCGGAGGTTCAGGCATCAGCTCCCGCCCCGGCCGGCCGCATCGGTCCGGAGTCCATCGCTCCAGCCATTGCCCTGGGCCAGCCCCTGTGGTCGGTCAATCCCGAGACGCTTCTGGACCGCCGGCCGCACGCCCTGGATGAACAGGCCATCCGTGGAGTGCTGACCGATCAGGTGGTGCTGATCACGGGAGCCGGCGGGTCGATCGGGTCGGAACTGGCCCGGATCGTCGCCCGTTTCGCTCCCCGGCGGCTGGTGCTGATGGAACGGTCGGAGAATGCCCTTTTTGAGATTGACCGCGACATGGCCCGACGCTTCCCCGATCGGGAGCGGGCCGCCATCCTGCACGACATCACCGACCCGGTGCGCACCCTGGGCGTGGTGATGGCCCACAAGCCCCATGTGATCTTCCACGCTGCGGCGCATAAGCATGTGCCCATGATGGAAGAGCATCCGGCGGCCGCCGTGGAAAATAACTTTTACGGTACCCGCTCCATGGCCGATGCGGCCTGCAAGGTGGGGGTGGACCGCTTCGTGATGATTTCCACGGATAAGGCGGTCCGGCCCAGTTCGGTGATGGGGGCCACCAAGCGGCTGGCCGAGCTTTACATCCAGTACCTCACCGGCCGCAGCGAAACGGTGTTTTCGATGGTGCGTTTTGGCAACGTGCTGGGCTCGGCGTGCAGCGTGCTGCCTATCTGGGCCGAGCAACTGGCTCGGGGCGGTCCGATCACGGTGACCCATCCGGCCATGACGCGCTACTTCATGACCATTCCCGAGGCGGCAGGGCTGGTAATCCAGTCGGCCGCCTTTGCGGGGCTGGGCGGGGGCGGGGAGGTGTTTCTGCTGGACATGGGCAAGCCCATCCGGATTCTAGACTTGGCCCAGCGGTTTGTGCGCGGCCAGGGGTTGGAGCCCGGGCGGGACATCCCGATCGAGATCACCGGCATTCGTCCGGGGGAGAAACTGTTTGAGGAACTGGCCTACGATAGTGAGGAAATGGTGCCAACGTCCCACCCGGGGGTGCGGATCTGGAAAACCACCCGGCCGGATGCCATGCACCTGCGGCACATCATCGCCGCGTTTGACCGCCTGCGCGGGGTCAGCGACGGCAAGGGGCGGCACATCTGGCAGGGCGTCGGCAAGGATGAGATTCAGGAGGCTCTTCGGGCGGCCGTGCCGGAAATGACCCGTCCGGCCAGCGCAGGGGAGGTAGGTGCCCCTGTCCCGCGGGCCGCGGCCGGCTGATCAGCAGGACACTCCAGGCGGTCGGGATTGAGTCTTCGGATCCCCGGGAAGGACTTATCCGAGGGATATCTGGAGGCTGCCTGCGCTCCCCGCAGGCGATCTTCGAAGGGGCAATGCGGCCGGTGCGACTCGAACGCACGACCTGCGGTTTAGGAAACCGCCGCTCTATCCTACTGAGCTACGGCCGCGAATCTCCCAATGACTGCTCAATCATACTCGACCACTGGAAGGCCCGCATCGCGGTAAGATGGCCGATCATGACCCAGGAGCCGTCCGTCGTTAACCGCTGGTCCGCCCTCCTGGCTGATTTCCTCCCAGGCTATTTTGCCCAGACACCGGCCCTCAGTGCTCTGGACGGGCAATGTGCCATCGTTCTGCACGGTTCCACGACGCTGGGTGTCGACGACGCTGTTTCCGATCTGGACCTGTGGGTACTCGTGCCTGATGCCGCGCTGCAGGCCGCCGAATCCATCGCCGGCACGCGCTTTTTCAGTTTCGAACTTGCCGGGAAGAAGGGCCACCTGAACCTCGAGGCCGCCGGCGACGCTCTGGCACAAGTGGATCGCTGCGACCTGGAGCGCATCGCGGAATTGCGCCGTTGCCGGGTCTTGGCCGATGGCTGCGGCCTGGCATGCGAGGTCGTCTCGCGGGCCAACCAGCCCATGGCCGAAGCGGTCCGCCGAACCTGGTTTCGATATCACTACGTAGAGATGCGCGGATTCCACCGCAGTTGCGATGGCCCCATCGAACGCGGCGACGCTCTGGCCCTTCTTCAGGCCTTGGTGCCCACGCTGAATCACGCCCTCCGCGCCGCCCTGGTGCTGGATTCGCAGCCCTACCCCTATATCAAGTGGCTCGGCCACGCCGCCGCCCAAACACCGACTGGCCGCCTCATCATTCCGCTCGTTGACAATATCGTGAAACTCCTGGCCCAAGATGCCCTTCACCACCCGGGCCCCGAGGCCGGCCATCCTTTGGGCGCAAAACTCCGTGAGATCCGCCGGGTGCTCATCGA
>JAJXSS010000498.1 GCA_021784455.1 Planctomycetota bacterium | reverse complement strand
GTACCCCCCACCCCAGGCCCCTTGGCCCCTGACCGCCCATGAGCCCCCCCCCCGGAACATCAAGCTTCCCCCCATCCCTTGGCCGACCCATGCCCCATCGCTGGCCGCCGGTTTCGTCCAAGTGTTCCCACCTCCTGCACGGCGGGGACTACAACCCCGACCAGTGGACCCGCACGCCCGAAGTGTGGGACCAGGACATGCGCCTGATGAAACTGGCCGGCTGCAACGCGGTGTCGGTCGGCATCTTTGCGTGGTCCTCCCTGGAGCCCCGCGAAGGGCAGTACGAGTTCGGCTGGCTCGATGCGATCCTGGACAAGCTGGCGGCCAACGGGGTGTCTGCGATTCTGGCCACGCCCTCGGGCGGCAAACCCACGTGGATGGCGCGGGCGTATCCCGAAATCCGCCGGATGCAGGCTGATGGCCAGCGGCAACAGCCGGGCGGCCGCCACAACCATTGCCGATCCTCGCCCCTGTATCGCCAGAAATGCCAGCAGATCAACCGCAAGCTCGCCGAACGCTACGGCCGGCATCCGGCCCTGATCCTGTGGCACGTCTCCAACGAGTACAACAACGGCGACTGCTTCTGCGATGGCTGTCTGGCCGCGTTCCGCGACTTCCTGCGCCAGCGCTACCACAACGACCTGGACCAGCTCAATCACGCCTATTGGTCGGCGTTCTGGTCGCACCACTTCCCCGACTGGGAATCGATCACGCCCGTCGATCGCTCGCTGCACGGCCTGATGCTCGACTGGGAACGGTTCAAGACCCGGCAGGTGATCGACTTTTTCAAGGCCGAAACCGTCCCGCTGCGCGAGCTGACCCCGGACATCCCCGTCACCACCAACTTCATGAACAATCACGCAATGCTCGACTGGTGGGCCTTTGCAAAGGCAGTGGACGTGGTGGCCTGGGATTCCTATCCCGCGTGGCACGAGACCGGCGACGATGTGGCGGTCGCCGCGGGCACGGCCCTGCTGCACGACCAGTGCCGGTCCATGAAGGGCGGCCGGCCGTTCATCTTGATGGAGAGCGTGCCGAGCATTCCTACCCGGGGCAGGATCAAGAAACGCAAAGAGCCCGGCATGCACCGATTGTCGAGCGTGCAGGCCATCGCCCACGGTTCGGACTCGGTGCTTTACTTCCAGTGGCGCAAGGGCCGGGGCGGCCTGGAGAAGTTTCACGGGGCGGTGGTCGATCACGCGGGCCATGAGCAGACCCGCGAATTCCGCGAGGTCGCCGAAGTCGGCGCCCTGCTGGCCCGGCTCGACGGCGTCGTCGGCACCAGCATTCAGCCCCAGGTCGCCCTGATCCAGGACTGGGAAAACGAGTGGGCCCTGCGCGAAGGCGCCAGCGTGTATCTGGGCGAGAACATCAAGTACCGCCAGGAATGCCAGGCCCACTACCAGCCCTTCTGGGCCACCGGCGTGGCGGTGGATGTAATCGATCAGACGGCCGACCTTGCCAAGTACAGGCTCGTCACGCTGCCGCTTTCCTACCTTCTGCGCAACGGCTTTGCCGAAAAACTCCGGGCGTTTGTCGCCCAGGGCGGCACGGCCGTGATGACCTGCTTCAGCGGCCTCGTCGACGAGTCCGACCTCTGCCTGCTCGGCGGCGCACCGGGCCACGGCCTGCGCGAGGTCTTCGGCGTGTGGGAGGAAGAGACGCAAAACTTCTTCCCTCACGAAAAAGTCGGCGTGGCCTGCGTCAACGGCAACCCGCTGAAACTCACCGGCACCTACCCGGCCGTGGACATCTGCTCCGTAATTCATCCCCAGGGCGCGCAAACGCTGGCGGTGTACAAGGACCAGTATTTTGCGGGCACGCCGGCCGTCACGGGGCATGCCTTCGGCCAGGGCAAGGCGTACTATCTCGCGGCGCGCCTGGGCATGGATTTTCTTCTGCCCTTCTATCGCCGCCTCTGCGCCGACCTGGCCCTGCCTAAGGCCATCCCTGCGGACCTGCCCGCCGGCACGACCGCGCAATTACGCACGGATGGACATACGGATTTCCTGTTCCTGTCCAACTTCAACAAGACCCCGGCCGTGGTCCCGCTGGACAGGCCATACACCGATGCCCTGACCGGTGAAACCGTCACCGGCCGGATCACCCTGGAACGCTACGGGGTGCGCATCCTGAAGCGGAACGGGCCCGCATCCGAATGATGACGAGGCATAACGGGGCCCCGGGGAAGAAACGGTGTCCGGATGAATGATCCCAGCAACCACGACCTTACCAATCCTCCTGACAACTTTTCCTCCCTGCTCAGTACCGCGATAATCCCAGCCCTCAAAGACCTTGCCCACCACGCAGACGAACCATTGGCGTTGGGTGAACTTGTGGCAAGCGAAACACTGGGCATATGGGGGCACCATCGCCCGTCCAGCGGCCAGGGCCACCGCCATCACCTCCCGTGGCGATGGACTGGTGCAACTCATGCCCCCGTGGTAAGTAAGAAAGCTGCCCGGCGCAAGGCGCGAATCATTCCCAATCAGCGCGGTTTGTGACAAAGCACAGTGCAGCCGATTCCCCGCTGGTCTTAACACTACAGCGCATCTGACGCTCAAGTGTTCCAGCCTCTCTGTCCGATGAGATTCCCTGTCGGACCGACAGGGAGGTCGAACATGACGCCTCAGCAGATTGCCGGTCTGGGACCGGCGCTCACGGAGTTTCTGCGCTCTTTCAGGGCTTGCTTCGGTGAACGTCGCCTGCTGACTCACTTTGCCACCTATTGCCGCGGCCTGCTCTCGGACCTGCCGCGCAAGACCGTCGAGC
>JAJXSS010000497.1 GCA_021784455.1 Planctomycetota bacterium | reverse complement strand
GCCCTGACCCGGCGGCTCAAAGGCCGGGGCATGCGCTGGGACTTGGACAATGCTGAGGCCATGATGGCCCTGGAATCGCTGCTGCAGAGCCGCCAATGGTCCCGCTGGTGGGATAAACGCCTGCTGTCCAACAATTAGCCGCTGCCCGGAAGATTTGGCAGACCCAAGAGACATCGAGACATCCTCCGGCTGTGCCCGGCAGGAAGGCGTACACCATAGCGATCCCTGCACGGATCACTCTACGCCTTACTCCAGATCGCTCTGCTCCACCGGGCGACTGATCACGTAGTTGCCGCCCAGCCATTTTCCCAGGTCCACCATCTTGCAGCGCTCGCTGCAGAACGGCTCATACGGGCTGCCCGGCGGGACCGGGCTGCGGCAGATCGGACAGGATGCCGGTTCACCGTCGGGGGCCTGGGCCTGATGGCCGGGCGCCTTGGCCAGGGCGGCCGCAAGATCCATCATCCGAGCGGCCCAGCTTCCCCTGGCGCAGACCTCAACCTCACGCTGCGTCGGGCCCAGATGGGTCAAACGCACCTCCAGAAAGTCCTGGCCCAGGCAATCGGCAACACGATCGGCCCATTCGATGGCCACCACCGCTCCTTGGCGCAGTTCGGCCATCGGCTCGTCGCCGGCGGCCGAGGCCCCGATGGATTCCATATCCTGAGCCCCGCGCAGGCGGTAGGCATCGATATGCACCAGCACCGGTACGCCGTGCGCTCCGGGGGGCGGCGGATACTCGTGGATCATGACAAACGTCGGGCTGGCCAGGCCGCTGGTCATCACACCCAGACCTTCGGCCAGACCGCGGACCAATTGCGTTTTACCCGCCCCCAGTTCGCCACTGAGGGCCACGATATCGCCCGCCTTCAGGTAGCGGGCCAAGACCCGGCCGATGGCCAGAGTGCCTTCCACCGATTCCGACCGGCCGCGCCAAGTTGTTGCCTGTTCCTGATGTCTCATCCCTGGTGCTCCCAGCCCGACTGCCCGCAGTCCACCACCGTGCCATTGTCCAGTTTCACACCCACCAGCGGCCCCGCTTCCGGGGGCCGCATCACTCCCACGCGGCTCAAACGCACGCCCGCCATTTCCGCGGGGACCTGGGCGGCTCGTTCCGGAGGTATGGTAAAGCATAGCTCATAGTCCTCCCCATCCCCCAACGCGTGCCTCCAGGGTTCGCGCTTGTGCGCAGGGCCGCGAACGGCGGCCGCGATGGGCAGCATCCGGGCCTCCACCTGGGCGTGCAGGCCGGATAATTCGCAGATGTGGCCCAGATCGCGGGCCAGGCCATCCGACAGGTCGATCATGGCCGACGGCCGCGTGCCCGGGTTGGCCGCCAGTTGCCGCGCCAGTTCCAGGCGCGGCTCAAAATCCAGATGCCGCCCCGAAGGCAGACTGCCGCCCAATTCACCGCTGACGAACACGACATCGCCGGCGTGAGCGGTGCCGCGACGCAGGGGGGGTAGGCCGGGCCAGGCCTCGGCCAGGATGGTCACGCTGATGATCAGACGCTGATCCCAGATCGAGATGTCCCCACCGATCAGGGGGCAATCGTACGCCGCCGCCGTAGAACGCAGGGCCTCGCAAAGCTCCCGGGCACGCGGCGCACCAAAATTCCGCGGCAGGCACGCCGCGGCCACGGCCGCCACCGGCCGGGCCGCCATGGCCGCGACATCCGAAAGGTTGCGCGTGATGGCCTTGCGCCCAACTCTGCCGAGCGTGGAGGTGGCCAGGTCAAAGTGCACCCCGTCGGCCACCTGGTCGACGGTCACCAGCACCTCGCCACCGCCGCTCAGCCGCACGGCCCCCATATCGTCCCCGGGCGGGATGGTAACCCGGCCCGGCAACCGGGCGTTGGCGGCAAAGATGGCTTGGAGCAGGTCGAATTCCCGCATAGGCCCCATTGTACGCTGCGGATGCCCTGTCTAACGGGGCCGTCCTGGCAGCGGCATACCCCGTGGAGAGGCGCCGCCGCCGGTCGGCGGGGACGGGCACGACGGCCGGGCCACCATAAGCTGGGAGGCTCGGACCACGTTCACGCCGCATTCTGGGCCGCCGGGGCGGGCTGGGGCACGCTGTCCCAGCAGATCATCCCCGGCTCGTAGATGCCGTCAAAAAGCTCGCCCCCGGGCAGGACCCGCACGGCAAAGCCGTGGCGGCCGCTGGTGGTCGAAGTCACCGAGCAATGGAAGCGGTGCCGGCCCCCGCCCAGGTCTTCGGCATGATCCAGATTCGTGGCCTGGCCCTGCGTAATCCGCCCGTCGTTGTCCATGAGCCCGCTGTAGAGCTGCACCTTCAACTCCTCGGGCCGGAGATTGCCCACGTTGACGACGACGCTCACCTCCAGCTTGTCGCGCATGCCCAGGGGCTTGTCGGTGTTGGCCTGCACCTGCTCGATGCGGATGTGCCCCCACTCGGCCCGCAGGCGGTACTTGGCGTGGCACATGGCGATGGACTTGGCCAGGTTGTCCGCGCGCAGGGTGCGGGCCCGTTTCAAGGCCGGCAGGTACAGTTTCTCGCAGTAATCCTGCACCATGCGATTGGTGTTGAACGCCGGAGCCAGCACGGAGATGCAGCGCTTCATCCGGCCGATCCAGGCCCGCGGGATGTGCTGCTCATCGCGGTCGTAGAACAGGGGCACGATGCGCTGCTCCAGCAGGTCGTACAGGGCGTGGCTTTCGACATCGTCCTGGGCATCCAGGTTGGCGTAGGTTTCTCCGCGGCCGATGGCCCAGCCGATGTCGTTCTGGCAGGCTTCATCCCACCAGCCGTCG
>JAJXSS010000077.1 GCA_021784455.1 Planctomycetota bacterium | reverse complement strand
TCCTGATTCCGGCCCGCATCAGCGCAGGCGCCCAAACCGCATGCTCACGATCCCCGGCATTCTGCTGCTGGTCCTGCTGCTTTGGTGGGGGCTCCTCTATTTGAGGCAGGACGCAATGCTGTTCCCCGGCGCCCGCCTGCCGCACAATCGGGTGCCACCGTTGCCCCCGCGCACCAGCGTGCTGTACCGGTCCGTTCCCGGGGGCCGCGTCGAGGCCTGGTTCGTGGCCGCGCCCCACGCCTCCGCCCTCCACCCGGCCCCGCTGCTGGTCTACGCCCACGGCAACGGCGAAGTGATCGACGAGCAGCAGTACTTCCTCGACCATTACGCCGGCCTGGGCCTGAACGTCCTGATGGTCGAGTACCGCGGCTTTGGCCGCTGTGCCGGCCGCCCTTCACAGCAGGCCATCGGCGCCGACCTGCGCTGGTTCCTGGCCGAGGTTCTTCAGCGCCCGGAGGTCGACTCCCGCCGCGTCGTTTTCTACGGCCGCTCCCTGGGCGGCGGCGTGGTGGCCGACTTGTGCCGCTACCACCAGCCCCGGGCCCTGATGCTCGAATGCACCTTCACCTCCGTCGCCGACATGGCCCGCCGCTATCTGGCCCCGCCGCTGCTGATCAAGAACCCCTTCCACACCGACCGGGTGCTGCCCGCCCTGCACATCCCCATCCTGATCATCCACGGCAGCCACGATGAGATCGTCCCCGTCAGCCACGCCCGCCGCCTGCACCAACTGGCCCCCAAGTCCGAACTGCACATCCTGCCCGGCGGCCACGGCGGCTACGAGGGCGCTGCCGGCCACGACTACTGGGTCATCGTCGATCACTTCCTTCAGATGCATGGCCTGCGGCCCCAGTAGGGGCCCGGCCCGGATAGCTTCGGCGCCCGGCCGCCGCGGGACGCGCCACCCCCTTGCCGGCGGTGCCCGCAGCGCGCCGGGAATTCTCCCGGCGCTCCGTCGGGCGCTTTTCCCGCCAGCCTTGCCCCACGCGCCCCAGCCCGGTAGAGTTCCGCTGGATCGGTGATTCCCCCCATGTGCGCCCGACTTTTGAAACTGCTGCTGCTGACCGGCCTGCTCCTGGCTTGGGGCTGTCAATACGAGATCATCAGCAAAAAGAGCAGTTGGGACGACCTGCGCAAGCTGGAAGCCCGCCAGAACGGCGGACCGCAGGATGCGCAGGATAGTGTCGATCCCGGCGGCGGGATCGCCTTAAGCGGCTACGCGGTGCGCGTGGACAAGTTCCCCGGCCCGGACCGCCAGCGTCTGGCCCGCCAACTCATCCAGCGACTCGAGCGTCAATGGCACCTGACAGACCTGTGGCTCAGGGAAACCGGCACCACCACCTACGTGCTCTGCGGGCACTTCCCCTCCCCGGATGTGGATGCCGCCAAGCAAACCTTACGCGCCGTACAGCAGGTCCGGATTGATGGCTTGCAGCCTTACGGCGCGGCCCAGTTAGTCAAGGCCGCGGACCCCGCCGCCGCCGTGGACCTGTCCCCCTGGGACCTGCGCAACTTCATGGGTATGTACACGCTGCAAATCGGCTTTTACGATGCCCAGTTCGGCCCCAATTTCCGCAAGGCCGCCCAAGAGGCCGTCGCCGCCCTGCGCAAGCAGAAGGTCGATGCCTATTTCTACCAGGGGCCCTTCCGCGCCCTGATCACGGTCGGCCTGTTCAACGAGGATCAGGCCTTTGTCGTCCAGCCCGACGGGGTGTCGGCTTACTCGCCGGAGGTGCACGAACTGCAGAAGAAGTTCCCCTACAACCTGGGCAACGGCCGCACCCTGATCGAGAAAATGAACGGCCAGAACCTGGGCGCCCAGCCCAGCTTCCTCGTCAAGGTCACCGATTACTGATACGTCTGGGTTCCACAGGCCTTAAGACAAAGCCGCCACCCGGGCCGCGGCTTCAGGCCTTCACACGCATGCCGAAATCGCTCACAGCACCGTCTCGCCGCGCCGCTCTTTCTCGCGGGCGACGTCGATGCAGTACTTGGCCCAGGGCTTGGCCTCCAGCCGAGGCTTGCCGATGGGCTTGCCGGATTCCAGGCACACCCCGAAGTAGCCCTTTTCCAGACGCATCAGGGCATCCTGGATCTCGCGCAGGAGCTGCCGCTCCGATTCCACCAGGCTGAGGTTGAATTCCTGGTCGTAGTTGTCCGTCCCCACATCCGCCATGTGCAGCGGCATGTTGGAGAGATTGCCGCCCCCGTTCTTGTTGCGCTGGTCGGTCTGAATCGAATCCACATCCCCCAGAATCTGGGCCCGCTTCTGCAGCAGAAGGTCCTGGAAGTGGGTCAGTTCACGCTTGGTCAGGCCGGATTTGCACTTGAGCAGTTCACTTTCCGGCAACTCCGCACTGCGCTGGGTCGGCACCTCTTCTTCGGCCGGGGCCTTGGCTGTGGGCGGCTTCAGGGCAGGAGCCGGCACGGGCACCGGGGCGGTCTTGACAATCTTGCCGGTCTTGGCTGCCAGAGCGGCGGCGGGTTTAGGCGGCGCTGTTTTGATTCTGGCGGTCGTTTTTTTGGCCACTGCACCCAACTCCATTACCGGCCGGGAATCCGGCCCTGGGGAACTGCTGCCGGCACTGGGTCCACGTGGAATACCGGCGTGCACGGCGAGAACAGCCAGTATAAATCGCGGGGGGTGCGGATTCAAATGGCGGCGCCGGGCTTTGCGCGGCCAAGGCAAGAAGAATAAAAGACCGGATCATGGTCTTCGGCCACCATTCCCGCCTCTCCACCCGGGGGCGGGAGCGACCGCCGGCCGCCTCGCCTCATCGCACCAGCCCCGTCGCCGAAAGCACCGCTTCTGCCGCATGCCCCTGGCAATTGGCCGGCAGCGGCACGCCCAGATAAGTCAGGGCCGTGGCGCAGGTGTCTTCGATCCGTACTTCCAGCTTGCGGTCCAGGCCCAGGTCCCGGCCCGCCGCCACCCCCGGCCCGCTGATGATCCAGGGGATGTGCTGACTGCGCGGGTCCGGTCCGCCGTGGGTCGTGCCGGCCCCGCCATGGTCGGAGGTCACGATCACCAGCGTCTGATCCTTCAGGCCCGCCTGGACCACGGCCTCCAGAATCTGTCCCAGGGCCTTGTCCGCTCCTTCGGCTGCCGCCACCTGCGCCGCACTGCCCCAACCCTGGGCATGGCCCACCGCGTCCACCTGGGGCAGGTGTACGAACATCACGTTCGGCCGGTGCGCCTTGATCAGGTCGGCCGCGATCTGGCCCACCTGCTCGTCACTGGATTTGCCCCTGGTCGGCACATCGCTCCAGTCCAGAGCCCCGGGCTTCTGGAATACATCGAACTTGACCTTCCCCGCCACCAGGGCCGTGGTGTAACCGGCCTGCCGCGCCAGTTCCAGCAAGGTCGGCGCCTTGGGCCAGTGCGGGAGCTTGTTCACGGGGAGGTCCGTGTTCCAGGTAACGCCGTGGATCTGGGGCGACACCCCTGTCAGCATGGAGACGTGCGAGGGCAGCGTCACGGCGACCGCCGTGGTGCGGGCCCAGAAGGTGAAGCTGCCGTGCTTCATCAGGTCACGCAGGTGCGGCATGTCGGCCCGCAGGGCCACATCCGGCCGCAGGCCGTCAATGCTGACGATCAGCACATGCCGCGACAGATCGGCCCCCGCCGCCGTCGGCCCCGGCGCCTGGGCCCCCCGCGCCAGCCCCGCCCCGATCAACACCATCAGCCACACAACGGATCGAGTCAGGCACGGCATACGAATCTCCGGTAGGATGGGATGTTACGCAAAAGCCCCAGTTTACCGGGGTTTTACCGGTCCACCAAAGGCAGGCACCCATGCATCCATTGCAGCATCAGACCGCCATCGTCACCGGCGCTTCCTCAGGCATCGGAGCGGCCGTGGCCCGAGTGCTGGATCAGGCGGGCATGAACCTCTTGGTCACCGGACGCCGGCAGAAGGAACTGGCCCGCGTGGCCGAGGGCTGCCGCTCCGCCGCCGTGGTTGTGGGCGACATCGCCGACCCGGCCCTGCCCCGCGTGCTCGTGGACGAAGCCCTGGCCAACTTCGGCCGCTGCGATGTGCTGGTCAACAACGCCGCCGTGATGGAAGTGGGGAGTGTCGACGACATCGACATCGAACGCGTATGCACCATGGTGCGGATCAACGTGGAGGCGGCCTACCGCATGGCCTACACCTTCCTCAAGCACGCCCGCAAGCTGGACCGGGGGCATTTGGTCAACATCTCCAGCACGTTGGGCACCAAGGTGCGCCCCGGGGCCGGAGCCTACGCCGGTACCAAGTTCGCCATCGAAGCCCTCAGCGAAGCCCTGCGCGTGGAACTGGCCCGCACCGGTGTCCGCGTCACGGTCATCGAGCCCGGGCTGGTCAAGACCCATCTGCAGGACCACTTCAAAGTCCACCCGGCCCGGGAACTGGGCGTCAGCCGCATGCTGGAGCCTCAGGATGTGGCCCAGTGCGTACGTTTTGCCCTCGAGCAGCCCCCTCATGTGCGCATTCAGCGTCTGATGGTGGCTCCGACCGGCCAGCCGCTGTAAGCGGAGGCCGGGGCCGCCCCAGCATCCCCCGGCGCGGGTTTGCCCGGGGTAACGATGTCCCCTAAACTCTGGCAGCATCGTCACGGGATGGTCGATAGATCGAACGGTCGCCCCCCGGGGTTGGGGGCGGGCGGCCGGGGCATGGAACGTGCCAGGGAGGTGGCTTCCCTGGTTCCAGGCCTGCCGTGGGGCTGCGGGTGGAAACTGGTGCGGTTATCTTTGCCTTCATCTTCCGCGCAACCGGATCTGGTCGAAGACCTGGCCCAATCGGCGGCTGATCTCGCGCGCCGCGAACGCCGGGCCCTGCGCCACAGCCTGATCATCTTTGCCGTCATCTGCACCGTCTTTTCCATCCTCCCGCTGGTCAATGCCTTCCGCCACGCCGATGGCTCCAAGGATTACTCCCTGTGGTACAAGGTCGGCCAGTGGGTCGTGCAGGGCCAGCCCTTGTATCCCACCCAGCCCGGTAAGCCCTTCCCCTACATGTATCCGCCCTTCCCGGCGGTGGCGGTTTTTGCCCCCCTCAGCCTGCTGGGATACACCGCCACCGTCCTGGCGATGGTGGTGGTGAACTCGCTGGTCTGGCTGGGCTGCATCCTCCTGAGCGTGTACCTGGTGACCGGACGGGTGCGGGGCCAGAATCCGCTTCTGTACATCGTGCCCGCCGCCGTGGTGGTGCCTTACGTGTGGGATACGTACTTTCTGGGGCAGATCAACCTCAGCCTGCTGCTGATGCTGCTGGGGGCCTTTGCCGCCTTGAAACACCGCCGCCAGGGGCTGGCGGGTTTTCTGATCGCCCTGGCCGCCGCCTGCAAGGCCTTCCCCATCCTGGCCGTGCCCTACCTGGTCTATCGCCGCTGCTGGCGGGCCCTGGCTTCCACGCTCCTGAGCCTGATCGTCCTGCTGGTTCTGCTGCCCGCCCCGTTTCGCGGTTTCGAACGCAACCTCGCCGAGTTGCGCACCTGGACCGCCGGCATGGTCTTCAAGGAATCGGGCTCGACCATCGCCCAGCGGCCGGGCATCAGCTTCACCTATCGCAACCAGTCCCTGCTGGGCTTGTCCCACCGCTTGTTCCGCCCGGTCGAGGCGGGGGATCGGTCCGGCAAGCCGTTCACGGTCAATGTGGTCGATCTGGGCACACGCGGAGCCATGACCGTGTTCACCCTGGTCGCGCTACTCCTGTGTGGGGTCTATCTGCTGGCCACCCGTCGCCCGCCGGCCCAGAGTTCCCAGAGCGCTGCCGCCTACGAGCAATCCATGCTCATCTGCCTGATCGTGATGTTCTCCCCCCTGGCCTGGACCTATTACTACTGCTGGCTGATCTTCCCGTTCACGGCGGCCCTGGCCTACATCGGGCGCCAGCCCCGGGGCTCCCGCCGGCGCCGCATCGCCCTGATCGCCTGCGGCCTGAGCCTGGCCGTGCTGCTCAGCGCTATTACCCAGTCCTTCGACCAGACGACTCAGGCTTTGGGCGCCACTGTCTTGGGAACGATCATCCTCTACTTCACGCTGGCTTGGATGGCCCGTAGCACTTCCGCCGCCGCCCAGAGGCCGCTCGTTGATTGCCCCCAGGCCCAAGACGCCGGGGCCGTTGGAGGGCGGCTGGGGCGCGGCTGATCCGGCCTTTTCGGTCCTACGCCAGAATCGACCGGTCCAGAGCCTGCCGCAGTTTTTCCATGGCGTTGTTCTGGATCTGCCGCACGCGCTCCTTGGTCAGGCCCACCAGTTCGCCCACCTGCTGCAGCGTCAGGGCCTTGGTAAGGTCCCGGTCGGCCTGGCTGGCCGCGCCGATGGCAAAGCGGTGCTCGATGATCTCCCGCTCCACCTCGGTCAGCTCCGCCTTGTTCTCGCGGATGATCCGGCGCAGCTCCTCCACGCAGCCGCCCTCGACTTCCTCGTTCTTGCGCTCCAGGTAGTCCGATTTCTCGAATTCGGGGTCGAACTCCACCGGGAACATCCGCCGCAGCCGGCTGTGCCGGGTCCCGAAGCGACTGAAGGCCTTGATGATCGCCCGGCAGGCGTAGGTCGAGAATTTGAAACCCCGGGCCACATCGAACTTGTCGATGGCCCGCAACAGCGCCATGTTGCCCTCGCTGATCAGGTCGGAGAAGTCCATCTCCGTCAGTCGCATACGCTTGATCATGGCCAGCACCAGGGCCAGGTTCATCCCGGCAATCTGGTCGCGGTGGGCCTGGGCCCGCTGGTGCCACGCAATCAGCCCCCGCGCCGCCTTGAGCGAGATGGCCCGGCCGGCCACTTGCTTACGCAGCTTCAACACCTGGTAGCGGCAGTAGTTGAACTGAAGGAATACGGCCTTCTCCTGGGCCGGGGTCAGCAGCGTGTTTTCAAGGTTGCTGGGCACCCCGTCACTCAGGCGTTCCATCACCGGCACGTACCAGCTCACATCCGCCGCCGGCACGGGCACGGCCTGGGCATAAATCAGCTTATCCGCATCGGCCCGGTCAAAGCTCTTGTTGTGCATGCAGTCGTACTTGCTGGTCACGGCCTGCTGCAGCAGGGCCACATCATCGGGCGTGAGTTGGGCCCGGGCCGATGCCGTCAAGGAAACCGGCGGGGGGGCGACCGTCAACTCGCGTTTGCCGACAGGAACGGATACCGGGGCTTCTAAAACAGCGGTTGCTGGCATGATCCACCTGGCCTTTCACTTGGGGTTTGCCTGCCTGTCACTCGCACGCGGCCATCACTGTCAGGAAAACGTCCAAAACATCTAATTCGACTAATTCGAGCTTAGAATGAGTCTAAAGAAATGTCAACAGCCATTTTGCCTCTTCCGTCATATTGTGGAAAAGTTTTTAAATGATTGTTACACAATAACTTAAGATAAATTAGGGCGTTTCGCGACGGATTGAGATCCCCCAGATTGGGGGCGCGCCGGCCACAGATACCCTTGAAAAAACTCCCATCTTGCCATTCGCCGCCCCCGTTCAACCGGCCGATACGGGCCCATCGCTGCAATCGACCCTCTCCTGGCGGCGTTGGCCTTGGATGAATTTTTCCTTGGATCTGAGGGTGCTGTGACACACATCGAGGATGACACGTCTTGGCCACTGAATCTCCCCGCCGAACCATCTTGGGGACGCTGGTTCTGTGTGGCGGCCGTGTTGGTGATTCTGGCCGGCGCAGCGGCGCTGGCGGCCGCGTATTGGGTACCGGCCCACGGCGGGGTGGATCAGAACGGCTATCTGGCCGGTGGCCGGGTGCTGGTGGAAAGGGGCTTGGAAGGCTTGCGGCCGCGCAATGCCGTCACCGGGCAGTATGACCCCTACCAGTATGTCGGCCGCATGTGGGTCGGGGTGGATCTGGGCACGCCGCGTGAGCGCTTCTACCCCAAATACCCCGTGGGCCTGCCCGCCATCTACGGTGGCCTGCTGCTTCTGGGTGGTCCCAGGCTGGGCCCGATCCTGGCTTACCTGGTCAGCCCGGTGGGCATGGTCCTGGCCCTGGCCGGGGTGTTTTTTCTGGCCCGGCTCATCCTCGGCTCGGTGGGGGCAGTGCTGGTTACGGCGGTGATGGCCACCAGCCCGGTGACCCTGGGCCTGATGGACAACCCCAACAGCCACGCGGTGGCCCTGGTCTTCGTGGTGTGGGGCATGTATTTCGCCTTCGCCTGGTGGAAGGGTGGTGGCCTCTGGAGGGCGGTCCTGGCCGGGCTCCTGGCCGGCTACGCCCCGACCGTCCGCTATACCGAAGGCCTGCTGGTGCTGCCCCTGGCCTTGATCGTGGTGCTGGGCGCATGGCGGGGCCGGCGCTCCTGGCGCCAGGGCATGATTCTGCTACTGGTGTGGGCCCTGCCGGTGGCGCTCTTGGTGGCCTACAACCTCCTGGCCATGGGCCATCTGACCGGTTACGACCCCACGGCCGAATCCACCGGGTTCTCCTGGGCCTATTTCGCCGTCAACTGGCAGACCATGTTGCGCCAACTTCTGGATCTGGGGCTCATTTTCGTGTTTCCCCTGGCCTTGTTGGGGTTGCTGGCCATGCTGGGCGCTGTACCGCGGTTGGGGCTGGTGTTGGCGGCGTGGATCGTGCCCAACCTGCTGGTCTATACGCTCTATTACTGGGCTCCGGATGGGTTCGGTATCGGGTATCTGCGATTCTTCCTGACCTCGATGCCGGCGCTGGTGATTGCCGCGTTCTGGCTGCTGCTGTGGTGGCGCGGGTATCTGGAAGCGACCGGGGCCCCCCTGGGGCTGCGCGGGCCATGGCTGCTGTTTCCGGGAGGGGTGGCGGCTCTGGCGGTGGCCCTGCAACTGCTGGCCGCCCTGCCCATGCTGGAAAGCGACGCCGCGCAGCGCGTCGGGCTGGAAGCCGGGGTGCAGACGGTGCGGGACCAGGCCCCGCCCGGTTCGGTTCTGTTCACCTCCGACACGCAGTTGCTCAATGACCTTCAGTTCGCGGGGAAGTACGAGTTGTACGACTCGGATTTGTTCAACCGCCTCTTCGTGCAGCGTCTGCCCGACATGGATCCGGACGAGCCCCAGGGCTGGCAGCCGCAGCGGCGCGAGGAGCTCTATGCCCGTCTGAAGGACTTGGATCAGCGGGCCCTGGATGGGGAGTTCCGGGGACTGGTGGTGCAGATGCTGCACGCCCGGCGGCGGGTGTTCATCGTGCAACCCAGGCGATTGGGCCTGTGGCCGCTGAATCGGGCCCTGCGCCCGGGGCTGCAGGTGCATTTTGTGGCCGACTGGGACAACCCCTGGCCGGTGGAGAGTTGGGCGCCGCGCAAGGGCATCCCGCGTCCCCCGCGGGGCCCGCGTCCGGGGCCGATCCGCCCGCGCCCGGCCCTGCTGCGCGCCGGCTGGGCGCTGTATGAGGTGACGCAGTGAAAGCAACCAGCGCTATAATCGTAGTAGAGGCGGACCGTGCCGCTGGTGATCACGGACAAGCAACTTGCAGCGCTGAAGATGGATGAGCGGAACGCTCGTATGGAGATTGCCTGCCGGCTGTTCGATGCCGAGCAGTTGAGTTTGCCTTCGGCCGCCAAAAACTTCTCGGAATTCTCGCGTCGTCCTGCAGGAGTGCTATCCCGGACATCGGACCGAGTCGGCCTGACTGAGTATCGGGATGGTTGACACGACGTTGCCGTCTCCATCATAGAATCTTTTGATCTTGCACCCGATGCGCAAGGTAAGGCCTGCCTCCCCCGGTTCGATATAATCTCGTGCCGGTGACCATATGACGACCGTGGACGCCATCTACCGCAAAGGTACCTTTGAGCCCCTGGGCCGGGTGGATTTGCCCGAGGAAGCGCATGTCCGTCTGCAAGTCGAGCCGATTGAGGTCGCTGGCCGGGAGGAGAAGGCTATCCGCGAGATCTATCGGCTGATGGGGATGCGGTTCTACTCCGGGGAGCGTGACACGGCTGCGCGTCACAACGAGCATCAGCCATGAGACATGTGTTTGTGGACACGGTTGGGTTGCTCGCCCTGTGGGATGAGGACGATCAGTGGCACGCCGCGGCCGAAACGGCGTGGCGCCTCGTGTTGGCGTCAGGCGCCGTGCCCTGCACGACGGATTACGTTCTGGGGAATGCGGTAACGCGGCAGCGCGGCGGCCCTATCGTCAACAGGTGGACCTGATCCGGGAACAATTCGAGCAGGCCCGCAGCCACCTCACGCACTGCCGCGCACCAAGAACGTGCCGAACTGCCAGGCATCCTCGGCGGCGGGTTTGGCCTGGCGGTAGCGGGCGAAGTCGCTGTCCCAGTTGTCCAGGGGGTCCAGTTCACCGGTTCACGGGAATCAATTTCTGGCCATCGTCATCGGGAGCGGACACATTATTCGTCCATAATTGCACGTCAGTTATGGACCATAAAACCAGCGCCGCTTATTTTCCATAAGGCATTGTGTATAATTAAGTTATATTAATATTTCTGGCGTTGTTGGTACAATGCTGTCAAAGAAAGGAGACACTGCCATGCACGGTTGGATTCTGCGGCTCCATGAATACTGCGAGTTTCGAATTTCTCATCCCAGAGGCGGCGCCATGAAGGCATCATACGAGGTGTTCAAGAAGCCTAGCACCAGCACTGAATGCGCGGAACTGGTGTTCCAAATTGCCAAGATCGCGGCCTCGCCGTACAGCCGGGTGATCGTCGATCAATATCTGGAAACGATTCGTGAGGGCAAAACGATTCTGCCGTATCCAAAGCAGACGGGCCGTCCAAGCCTCCATAGAGTCCTTGTGGCTGCAAAGCGCGGCTGGCTTGATCCTAGGAATCCGATCAGCGGCCTGCCTGAGGAAACGCACCAGCTATGGGAGGAATTGCTGTCCCCAGGTAAGCCGGCGGCGACCCCTTGGTCCCCTGGACAATTCGGGCGGCTTTATCTGGAACTCCGCAATGTGATTCACGAAGCCGTACGGACCGCCGAAGTGGCTACAGGCGAGGAGCGGTTACAACTTCTCAGTGCGATCGGCGATCCCGATCTCCTGGCAGTCATCGCGTACTATGCCGCGATCGATCCGACCGGGCTGGATGCGGAAGATTTCATGTCGTTAAGAGATCGCGGACGGGGATCAGAAATTGATGTGACGCGACTTCGCTTACTTGGCGCGCAGGACCAATCCGACGGCATCAATCGATACCAGAAGGCGATTCACCGGTTGGAGGACCGGATCAGAGCGATATTGGGCCAGCACCAGTCAGACGCTGCGTGAGTGCCGTGTCGCGGCCGTGCTTGCGGTTTCCGCGGTCGGGCGCTGACGGGGGGCGAATAAATGATAGAAAATCTGGTTCGCCGGGGATGGTCACGGGCGGCCTGGGGGCGGGGCCGACGACCCAGGGGGTACGGGTTCAGTGAACGCATTAGCCCGAGAGATAATTCCCGGGAATGGCCATCATCAGCCCATGAAGAATTGGCTTTCATCGGGCCTTCCAAGTGCTACAATAGCCCCCAGTTGCCTTTGCACGGTCACAGCACAGAAGCCATCCGAGGAATATCCGTACAGAAGGCAGGTGGCACTATGAGTTCGCGGTTCCTCCGATTAGGTTCCTCGCCAATCATCTTCTTCCTAGCTTCCCTTATTATCTTCCAAGTTACCCCAGGTTACGCAGATGACGGCTCCCAAGCGACCACGCCAGAGCAGGAGCAAAAGGCTGCTAAGGAACGAGAGGAACAGGCGCGTCGTGAGCAGCAGGCGTATAGGATCCTCAAGGAGCGGGAGGCTGCTGATAAAAAACGCGAAGACGCGCAGAACGCTATCGCAGCGGAACGTTATCGCGAGCAACAAGCCATCGAGGCGCAACGTCTACGCGCGCGTTTCACAAACGAAGTCGCCGATGGGCCTTCCTACATGGTCATACCGTGCCAAGGCACCGTCGGCGATGAGATCACAGCCGCATATCTAAAGACATGCTTGGATGCAGCCATTCGTATCCATCCCACGATCATCATCATCGAGATCGAGAGTCCTGGGGGGCTTGTTTCAGAACTTACGCCAATCTGCGACTTGTTGGAGGACTTTCAACAACAGCATAAGGACATCCGCGTTGTTTCCTTGGTAAAACATGGGGGTGCGTACTCTGCGGCTGCCATGATCGCGATGAGTTGCAGGGAAATATTCCTTCAGCGGGGCGCCGCGATAGGAGCAGCGATGGCCATCAACGTCCATGGGGATGGGAACATCACGCCTGTTGCCGAGAAGTTGGCTTCCGCATATAGGGGGAAGATGCGGTCAGTGGTGGAAGCAACTGGCCATAATCCTCTCTTGGCCGAAGCAATGATGGATTCTGCCACTGAACTGTGGTTGTCAAAGACCGACGATGGAAAGCCAATCTTGTCAACCGAAAAGAAGCCAGGCGCAAGACTCGTGAACCGATCCGGCAGGCTATTGACGCTAAGGGCGCGCTCAACAATAACCTGAACAGTTGATCTACCGGGGCGTAAGCGTGTAGTTCCAGTCTCCATGGAACGCGTGGGCGGTCAAGTGCAGGGCCGCCAGTTGTTGATCGGGGATCTTGAGAGCC
>JAJXSS010000076.1 GCA_021784455.1 Planctomycetota bacterium | reverse complement strand
TGGAGTTGATGAATCTTCCGGGTGAACTCGATGCGGCGGCCGTCCGGCAGGTGGCGGTGCACTACCCGTTCGACGATTCCGCGGCGTGCTTCACCTCCTCGGAGCCGGTGCTCAACGAGGTTTGGGAACTCTGCAAGTACAGCATGAAGGCGACGAGCTTCTGCGGGGTTTACGTCGATGGCGACCGGGAGCGCATTCCCTACGAGGCCGATGCGTACATCAACCAGCTCTCCCACTACGCGGTCGATCGCGAGTTTTCGATCGCCCGCTTCAGCCATGAGTATCTGCTGGACCACCCGACCTGGCCTACGGAGTGGAAGTTCCACTCGATCATGATGGCGTGGGCGGATCACATGTACTCCGGCGATGCCCGGTCGGTGGCTCAGCACTACGACAAGCTCAAGACCCGGCTGCTGGAGGAGCACGCACGCAGCGATGGTCTGCTACAGACCGTCGCCCAGCGTCCCAAGGGGGCACGCTCCGACATGGGCGACATTGTCGACTGGCCCCCGGGCGAACGCGACGGTTATGACCTCAGACCTCTCAATACGGTGGTGAACGCCTTTTATCTCCACGGCCTGCGCCTGATGTCGGACCTCGCCGGCGCCCTGGAGAAGACCGATGAGGCCAAGGCCTATGCGGAGAAGGCAAAGCGCTTGACGGATGTTTTCAAGCGCGTTCTCTTCGATGCGGCCAAGGGGATGTACATCGACGGGGAGGGTTCCGAGCACGCGTCCCTGCACGCCAACATGTTTCCGCTGGCGTTTGGATTGGTGCCCCCGGAACGTGTGCCGGCGATATCCGACGTTGTCGCCTCACGCGGCATGGCGTGCAGCGTGTACGGATCGCAGTATCTGTTGGAAGCCCTGTACCTCGGTGGCAGGGCGGATATCGCGCTGCAACGGATGATCAGCCGGGACATCCGGAGCTGGTACAACATGATCCGCGCCGGTTCGACCATTACGTTCGAGGCGTGGGACGACAGGTTCAAGCCCAACCAGGACTGGAATCACGCGTGGGGGGCCGTGCCGGGCAATATCATCGCGCGTTACCTGATGGGGGTGCGTCCGATGGAGCCGGGGTTTGGCAAGGTCCTGATCGCTCCCGAACCGGCAACGCTCAAACATGCCGCCGCGCAAATCCCCACGATCCGCGGGCCGATCGGCGTGAGTTTCAAGAACGAGCCGGGCCGGCCGCTCAATCTGGAGGTCGATTTGCCGGTCGGCGTGACGGCCCGGGTGAGGCTGCCGGCGCTGGCCGCATCAGCGTCCCGCATCACGCTTGACGGCCGGATGCGGCGGTGCTCCCTCATCGGCGGCCGGGTGGTCATCGACAACGTCGGCTCGGGGCATCATCGGGTGGTTGCAGGCTGATCGGCCAGACGGCAAGGCATCACAATCGACCTCCCGCTGTAGAAAGCCAGGGAAGAAGCAAATACAGGCGTGAGGAATTGCTGAAACACGGTCGTGCTTCGGTGCCAACACGTAGGAAGTGGTAAATGGGCGATGGGGGACGGAAACACCCCCAACAAACGCGGGGGAAAACGCCCATCTCTCAAAAAGGCGATGCACAATGCGATGCAGTTTCCCGAATTGCTGGCCGTGGTCGATGCCTGGCCGGTCCTGCCTAACGCGGTGAAGGCGGGGATTGTGGCGATGGTGGAGGCGGTGAACGCAAGAGAATCAAGTAAATGAACTGATTACTTCGACCTGTCGCTTCCCTTGACTGGAGTGGTCCCGCTCAGAACCTCAGAAGTCGGGTCAGGGATTCTAGCGGCGTGTTCGGGTTTGGCCTTTCCCTGCTGGACGGCCTGGGCCTCGGCCTGAATGCCAGCCTTGATGAGAGCACGTCGCTCAAATTCAGCAGCCCACTCCTGGGGGCTCAGGTTGTCAGGAATCGTGCTCGGATCAACTCCAAACCGTTCGCACAGCATCTGTAAATCGCGTTTTCCCATTGCATCGGCCTGTGCCTGTGCTTCTGCCCTTGCCCGTGTCTCCGCTGCTCGGAAATCAGCGATGGTCAGTGGGTACATAGGAACCGGACGAGTCAACAAGTACCACTTGTAGCCCTTCTCATAGTCACCTTGTGGCATGTAACAAGAGCCATTCCACGTATCCAACAACATGTTGGCCTGCGGTCCAAAGGCAATATATCGCTGTCTTGCCTGCTGCGGCAAAAGCCAAGCGTGAAGCACGAACCCGCCGACGATAGCGGCAGCAATCAACATGAGGCCGAGGCCAATGGTTGAGGTTCCATCGGTACGCTTCTGGCCTTGACTTCCTTCCGAGTTCTCTGCCATGACTGGACCCCTGGGTTACGAATGACATCCCCGACACGAACAACAACCCGAAGCTAACACCACCACGGGGCAGGGTCAACTGACCTGCCTTCTGCTTTTTCCCTGAACCCGCAAAACGCGGGGTTTCGGACGCTAGGAATCGTTCCGTGCCTTGGGGTGGCCTGGGGGTGCCCCCTGACGCTGAAAGCGTTTCTAGGACCGCAAAGCCGAGCCTAGTCGATTCTGCGGGCCGGTATGTTTCATGCCCGCATGTCTGAGAGGGTATTCGCATATAGCCGGAGTCAGTTTCCCCCCGTACCCCCGGCCGATGGCGGTGGCATGAAAAGCATTCCCTGGGGGTGGGGTAGGTGGGGGATAGGACACGGACGGCTGAAAAGCCGACGTAGAGCCATTGTTTCCGGGCTGGTGGGGCAACGGCTGGGGCTGGTCCCTGCTGGCCAGCATGGGGAGGGGCAGGCAGGCCGGGGAAGGCTGGGCAGTGTAAAGGGTCATCCCTCCCGGCAAAACCCTCACGGATGACCACGGGAAGGCCGATTCTGACTGTCAAGCTTGGATATTAGTTGACACTTGACGATTTCCCGATAAACTGGGGTGATGTCTCACCACCACCCCTCACCATCGGGAGTCACCATGAGCAAGCACGTTGCCGTCTATCTGCGGGTGTCCACCACGGCACAGGACACAGCCAGTCAGGAACCGGACCTCAAGCGCTACGCTGACAGCCAAGGGGAGCCGGTGACGTGGTACAGGGACAAGTTCACAGGCAAGACGCTGGACCGGCCGGGCTGGAAGAAGCTATGGGAAGCGGTCCTGGCCGGGAAGGTGTCTAAGGTTGTCTGCTGGCGACTGGACCGGCTGGGGCGGACCACGGCGGGGCTGTCGCCCCTGTTTGATGAACTGGTGGCCCGACGTATCGCCTTGGTCAGCATGAGGGAGGGAATCGACCTCACCACCCCGGCCGGGAAGCTGATGGCCAACGTTATCGCCAGCGTGGCCCAGTATGAGACAGAGGTAAGGGCGGAACGTGTCCGGGCTGGACAGGCCGTGGCCAGAGCCAACGGGAAGAGGTGGGGAGGGAGCAAGCCCGGCCGGATGCTGAAGGTGACACGGGAACAGGTGAGGACCATCCGTAAGCTGAACCGTGAGGGGATGGCCATAGCGGCTATTGCCAGAGCCACGGGGCTGACAAGGCCAACTGTCTATGCCTACTTGGAGGGGCGGTGAGGGTGGGGGTATGTCGTGACTGATAAACCCATGTATGACAAGGCATCGGCGAAGGATCAGGTAGAAAGAGGTTGCCCGCACGGATAAGGCAACGGCCGTTTGGTTGCCCAGGAGAATACCCCAGCCACCCTGCCCGCGATTTGGCGATGGGAAGCGTCCGGCCGATCTATTTCGTTTCCACCGTGTACCTAACCCCTTAGCCGGGTGTTCCGGCTGGGGCTGACCATCCATCCATCTCCCAACATCAAAGGATAAACTGGTCCGTGAAATAACGGACAAAATGCTTATAAGACGCCTTCTCTTTAAGGCGGTAGTCCGTTATTTGGTGTCTCGGCCTGTTGGCCTTCAATTGAACCCTAACCCTTAACCCTTGGAGTGATTCTCTCTGACTGATTCTGCTGCTGTTCCGCATTCATCGTGTCTGACATATCCCCTCAGTTCTCAAGCCCTGGCCGATCTTCGGTCATTCTTCCCCACCGTCAATCATCACCCCGGCCCCGACCACTGGCGGGCCTTGGAGGCGCTGTGCAAGACGATGGAGGATATGGCCTGTGGTCGGGCTGAGCGTAAGCTGTTCCTGTCGGCTCTAGACCCTGGCATCGGCAAGACACAGACAATCTTGGCCTTCCTGCGGGCCATGCTTCCTTCCCCCGATCATCAGGGTGTCGGGGTCTTGGCCATCTTTTCACGGCTGGAAGAGGTAAAGCGATTTGCTGCGGCCTTGGCCCTGAAGGTCGGGTCGGAGTCAATCCACGTTATCACCTCCAAGGATGACATCAACGCCATCGGGGGGTGTGACGATGCTGAGTCTGCACGGGTGGTGGTGGTCACAGCCCAGCATCTTGAATGGGCATGGAGGCGGGGAGGATTCCTCACCAAAGGGATAGAGACGTATCGGGGTCGGCCCCGGCTGGTCAAAATCCACGATGAGACGTTCCTCCCCGGCCTGACGCTGACGGTCGGCAGGGACGATATAGCGGCCCTGTTCGGTCTGGTCCGGCCGTTGTCACCCCTATTGGCATCCAGACTGGAAGAGGTGTTCTACCGTCTCAAAGATTGGCCCGATGGGGGATGCCTCACCATGCCCAACCTCACGGGCTGTGGGGTCGATATTGACGTTCTGCTGCCCAGCCTTGGCGACGCCTCACGGGATACGATGCACGCCTTGTGGCTGCTGTCTGATCGTACTGTCGGGGTCAGACGTGACGGTGCCTGGGGGCAAACGGCAATTCACTACAAGACCACCTTCCCTGAGTCATGGGCACCGATGCTGATTCTGGACGCATCGGGCCGAGTCAGGGCCACGTATGACGCCATGATCGAACACCGCCGTAACATGGTCCGGCTGTATTCCCCACCGAAGGACTACGCTAACCTGAAAGTCCACATCTGGAACCGGGCGGCAGGGAAGAACACATGGGCCAAGTACGCTAATGACCTCACGGATGGTATCGCAGCCACGATCAAGGCTAAGCCATCAGAACGATGGCTGGTGGTCCACCACAAGCCGGGGGGAAGAATCCCCGACATCAAGGCCAAGATCGGGGCAAAGCTGGCGGGCCATGTCCCCGAAGGCAACGTAGCGTTTATCAACTGGGGGGCACACATGGCCATCAACGACTATGCCGACTACCCGAACGTCATCCTTGCCGGGACGCTGTTCTACCGTACGTCTCAGTATGAGGCACTGCATCGGCTGTCGGCTGACACCCCAGCCACCATGAAGGACGTGTCACGGGAAGACATCAAGGCCATCATGGAGGGTGAACACAAACACCTCATCCTTCAGGCCGGATGCCGGGGGAACGTGCGGAAATCTGACGGGGTGGGGTGTGGCAAGATGTCTCTGTACGTCATTGCGTCCAAGGCCACGGGCATAGGGGAAGCCCTGCCCGCTATCTTCCCCGGCTGTGTGGTGGTCAACTGGCAACACAACACCGCCCCCACAGGCCACGTTGCCACGGCCCTGAAGGTGGTCGAGACGTGGCGGGCCGATCCCGCCCGGAAGGTAGGGGACAAGCTACCGTTTATCGACATGGCCAAAGCCCTGGCCATCGACGCCAGCTATTTCATCAAGGCTGTCAGGAAACACCCCCTGTTTCTGGAACGTCTCTCAGCCCTGCCCGTGGTCCTGGCGGGTGGGAAGACGCGGCTTACCCACGTCCTGGCTGTCGCCTAACGAAAAAGCCCACCTCTGAGGGTGGGCCGGTGTGGTGGTCGGATGGTGGGCCGGTCTAGCGGACCTTCTGCCATCGGCTCTTGCTTATCACGATCTGGACCGGGCCAAGCACAACCAGCATCTCCCCCTTATCACGGGTGAACCACCTACCGGGCTGGTCTGGACTACGCAGTTCCAGACCCCTGAAGGCGGACACATTGAGGGAGGTAAAGGGGACGTTGATGTCGCACAGAACCATGAGCAAATCTCCAGCTTACGAACCTCAGAATGCCGGGACATCCCCGACGTTATGAGGCCCAATATATCATAAACGGCTCAACATTACAATAGAAAGTTCAAGAATCATCTAACCGATGGGACTATCTCACCGGATGACAAAACGTACCTATAAGGAATCCCCATGATCTACTACCTACTTGACACCTCACTGGCCCCCACACTGACCGCTGCCCTGCGGTTGATAGCGGCCCATGATGTCTACCACCTTCGCCGAGTCCAAGACAAGCAACTCCCGGCCACCATGATTACCCCGGATGACCCCACGAAAACGGCCGGTGAATTACAGGCCGAGTTCATGGCGGGGGCCTTTGTTCGGTCTGATGACTGGCGATGGGTGTTCACGAAGCGGCCCGACAATGACCCGCTGCCCAAAGCCCTGGCCCCGATGCTGGTGTCCACCATGACGGCTGCGGAATGTTCGGCCTATGTGGAGTCCAACAAGGCCGCATTCACAAACCGCTATCCCACCGATGGAGGAACCCCGTGAAACTAGCCCTGTGCCTACTGCTGCAATCCTCCCGCCGCTGGCTGCTGGAAAAGCTGCTGCCCCGCTGGTCCGCTATCAACTTCGGCGGGGATGATCCGGTCTGGGTGGTCGGGCGGCATGATGCCGATGATGCCACCGTGGCGTGGTTCAAGTCTGCGGCCCGCTGGCCTGTCATCGTGGCCGATCCTGTAGACCCAGCCACCGTCGCCACCTTCCCCACCACCCGCCGTCCTGGCGAAGCTGGGCCGGTTTACACCAATGCCGAGTTTGCCCGCTTCGGCCACCTGCGGGAGAGGGTCCGGCAAGCTGCCCTCACGTCTGGGGCTGACTTGGCGTGGTGGCTGGACTCGGACATCGACCCCGGCAAGGACGCCTATCGCCACCTGCGGGAAGACATCCGGGCCACCACCGGCCGGTTTGCCCCCCATGCTGTGGCGGGGGTCTACTCCCTGCGCACACAGGGCATTCATCAGGGCGGGCCAGTCGGGAAGGCTACGCTGCCTGCTGGCTATGTCGGCCTGTGTGGATCGCGGGACGCTACGGGTGTCCCTAATCCCGGCTTTGGCTGTGTCCTGATGGATCGCCAAGCCCTGGCCGGGGTGGACTGGTCCGGCTTTCCCGGCACCTTGCGGACCTTGCCCCCCGACGAGCGGATGCCGGAAGACCTTTACTGGTACGGCCGCTGCCTGTTCACCCTTGGCGTGCATCCGCTGATAGATACGCGGGTGGTCTGCCGTCATTACCACGGGGACGGTAGCTACTGGACGTTTCGGGAAGCGGGCGGGGTGATGGTCCCTCAATACGTCATCACGGATGCGGAACCCTCCCGCCAAGTCAGGGTAACGAACACCGGCCGTAAGGCTATCTGGTGGACACCACTACCGGGCTACCCCCTGGCCTTCGTCATCGACCCCGGCAAGGCGGACCGCGTTAGTCCTGATTGGGCCGATGCCCTGACCTTGCATTTTCCTGGCAAGGTCCGGGTCACATCTTCCCGGCCTGCTGCTGCTGCTGCCTGATTCTCATTCCCTCCAACCCCCAACCCCATAACCCAACACCCCCGCACCAAACCTGCGGCGGGTGTCCTGTTGCATGAAAGACATGAACACCATGAGTAACACAACGCCCACCACCACCACCACCACGAACAAGCCCAAGGTCCGGGGATTCATCCAAACCCCCCGCCAAGCTGTGGACTCGGACGGTACGCCTATTCTGCTGGTCCCACTGCCCACGGGGCAAGAGGTGAAGGTCTTACCTGAAGACTGGGAACGACTGAAGGCCCAAGGCTACGCCCCCGGCTGGATTCTGAACGACAACGGCTGGGGTCAGAAGTACGTGAAATTCGCCAGAGCCGAGAGCGGCAACACCCTGGCGGTGGCCCGCCTCATTGTCAATGCCGGGCCGGGCGAGTCCGTCTGCTATCTCAGTGAACGATTGAACCTGCGGCGGGACTGTCTCAGCATTAAGCGGGCCAACAAGCTGACCGCTGACCGGCTGGCTGCCCTTCGCTGACCGTCCCTGTCTGCCTTCACCGCTGCCTTGAGGAACGAACCCAACCCCACCCCCGACACGGGGGCAAGGAACCACACACCATGAAATCGGAACCGCCCAAGAAGCTGACCCCCATGCGGGCCATCCGGGCTAAGTGTCTGGATTGCTGCTGCTGGCAACCCTCAGAGGTCCGGCTTTGCACAACCAAACAATGCCCCCTCTATTCCTATCGCATGGGTCATCGACCCAAAGACACGGCGGGGGAGCAAGAGTAAGAACATGATGGAATCCAACGTATCCGACATGCGGCCCCTGCTGGTGGACACCCACGAAGCGGCCCATCTGCTGGCGGTGGCCGAGCGGACCGTACAATACCTCTACCAAAGCGGGGAATTGCCCGTGGTGAGGATTGGCCGGGCTGTGCGCTTCAGCGTGGAAAGCCTGCGGGCATGGGTGAGGAAACAGGAGGCCCCCACCACGGGAGCCGATCTGCCCGGGGAGCCGATCCAACCTGCTGCCGATCTTCCATCCAGGACACCTGACAAGGGAGCTAAGTAGTGGCCAGCATCACCAGCAAGAGTACGGGGTATCGTGAAATACAATTCATCGGCCGGGATAGAAGGCGGCGGACCATCCGGCTGGGCAAGATGCCGCTGAAGACGGCAGAGACGATCAAGTTCCGGGTGGAGCAACTGGCCGCTGCCCTGCTGTCTGGCAGTTCACCAGACGGGGATACGGCCCGATGGGTGGGCGACATCGGGGACACCCTTCACGGCAAGCTGGCGGCGGTGGGGCTGGTCCAGCCACGGGAAGACGCGGTAGCCCACCGGCTGGGGACGTTCATCGACGCCTATATTGCCGAGCGTACGGACCTGAAGCCGACAACACTGGCCATCTTGGAACAGACACGGGACCGTCTTTATTCCCACCTGGGGAAAGATCGGCCGATGGGGAAAGTGACCCCCGCCGATGCGGACGCCTTCCGGGCCAAGCTGATCGCGGCCAAGCTGGCGAAGGCCACGGTCAACAAGCGGTGCCGCTATGCCCGCCATTTCTTTGAGGTGGCCAAGCGGCGAAAGCTGATCGCTGAGAATCCCTTTGGCCACATATCCGGGGCGGTGAAGGGCAACCCGGCCCGCCGAATGTTCATCCCGGCCCAGACCATCGACAAGGTGATCGCCATTGCCCCCGACCCACAATGGAAGCTGCTGATCGCCCTGGCCCGCTATGGGGGTCTGAGAATCCCGTCTGAGGCCCTGGCCCTGACATGGGGCGATGTTGATTTCGAGCGGTGCCGATTCACGGTCCGGGCCAGCAAGACGGAACACCACGAAGACGGCGGGGTACGGGTGGTGCCGATGTTCCCCGAACTGGCCCCCCTATTCCAAGCGGTGTTCGATGAGGCCGAGCCGGGGACGGAATACGTCATCACCCGCTATCGGCCCCCGATGCCCAACCTGGGGACGCAGTTTCGGCGGTACATCCTGCGGGCTGGGGTCAAGCCCTGGCCTAAGCTGTGGCAGAACCTACGGGCCAGCCGGGCTACCGAACTGGCGGACCTGTACCCTTCCCACGTCTGTACGGCCTGGCTGGGGCATACTGAAAAGGTGGCCGATGAGTTCTACCGGATGGTGACGGATGAGCATTTCGCCAAGGCTACGGGCATGGCCCGACCCCCGGCCAAGCCAGACAGGGCGATGCAAAATCCGATGCAGTCTACAGCCGCAAGGCGATGCACGGACACACAACCCGAACAGACCCCGACCCACGATACCCCTGAAAACAAGGGGAATTGTGAGGGGGAGCTAGTCGGTGCGTCAGCGTGCAACTCATCAGAAGTGCGGGAATGGGCGATGGGGGACTTGAACCCTCGACCTCACGGGTGTGATCCGTGCGCTCTAGCCAGCTGAGCTAATCGCCCGCGTTGCGCCGCCTGCTGCGGCCACTCACGATCCAGACAGGATTGTACCGGGTTCCGGTGCCGCCGCCAAACTCGTTGCCCACCCTGCGCTTCCCGGCTTCCCGGCCCTGCCCAAAGGAACGCTGACTGCCGCACCGGTCGGCCCGCTCCCGGCCGCAAGCGACCGTTATCCGAGGCGGGGTGCCGCGAGGGCCGATCTGTTACGCTCGGCGATGGTCCCCGCCAGGGCCTTGTTTCCCCCGGCTTTCACCCCGTCCCCTCAGCCGATGCCGGGATCAGCAACTCAAAATCAGCCAGGGCATAGACCAGCCGGCCCTGGCGGGCCAGCAACCGGCCATCGGGCCGCCGACGCAAGATCACGTGGTTGGGCTTGTGATCCAGCACGCAGAAACCTTTAGCTTGAAGGTCCTGTGCGGCCTGATGAGCGATGGCCTCCAGATCCTGGCCCGTGAGCACCCCGGCATCGAAAAGCTCCTCCGCGTTTTCGCCCTTAATCCAGGCGTAGAGAAGGAGGTAATCCCGATGGGGATGCAGTTCGAGCGTGCAGCCAAAGCCATTATCCTGCTGGTCTTCGCTCAGCCGACGCGCCAGCCGACCCATCTGGGAGGCCGCCCGCCCCAATTGCCATTCCTGATACCGCGTGGGCGGGCTGTAGATCGCCAGGGCACGCTTGGTCCGGATGCGCAGCGCGGCGGGGCCCTGGCGGCTGTTGCGCAGGCGTTCAAGCCACGCCACCTCATCAAAAGGGGTGCAAAACTCGGCCGCCCTCGGGTCACGGCCCGCCATGCCGTGGTCGTGCAGCACGAGGATCGGAACGTGCTGGGCCATGCGCGAGACCTTGATCACGATGTCCAGACGCCGCCCGTCCGCCACGGTCGGCAGCCGGTAGACGTGCCCGGTGCTCCGGGGCAGTTTCACGCCCTGCCGCAGATAGCGCTCGTGGGCGAACCAAGCCTGGGGCAGGAGATTCTGCCGCCAGGGCCAGCCGTAAGCCGTCAGATACAGTTCCCCGCCATCGCTCAGCCGCAGGGGCACATATTCCACGCCCAGGACACGTGCTTTCTGGCCGCGGGGAATAAAGGTGAAGTCGGCCTGCTGCGGCCCTTCGAAGGGCACGGTCACGGCGGCGCTGGTCATGGTTAATGTTAGGCCGGTCCGCGGGAATGCCTTTTCCCCCGCCCGGCAGATACCCAGCATCTCAGGCGGCCGCACAAGCCTGCCGGCGGCATCTTGCAGGTGTGGCCGAAACACCTGTCTGTGGCCGGCGCCATGGGCCGCACCTACCATTCCGCCACCGACAACCGCGGCCTGGATGTTCCTATGCATGAGATGGCATCATTCAGTCTGACCCAGGACCAAATCCAGGCGTTCAACCGGGATGGGGTGGTCATTGTGCCCGACGTATTGAGCGAGGATGACCTGCGGCCGGCCCTCGACGACATTGACGAGATGATCGATCGACTGGCCACCAAACTGGTGGCATCGGGCCAACTGTCGCGCGACTATCGCGAGCAGGATTTCGAGCACCGGCTGGCCTGTATCAGCCGGGAGACCGACCAGGTGGCAAGGGCCATTTGGAACGGGGCCATGCACAGCCCGGGAATCTTCGGCATCCTCACCAATCCCAGACTGCTGGAGGTGGCCCGCACCTTCTGCGGCGAAGAAATCGTGGCCTCCAGCGTGTATCGTCTGAGGCCCAAGATCCCGCACTACGAATATGGTGCTGTTCCCTGGCATCAGGATGCGGGCTACACCGAACCGTTCTGTGACAAGGCCATGATCCTGACGGTCTGGGTTCCCCTGGTGGATGCCACCGAAGAACGCGGCTGCATGTGGGCCCTGCCGGGGGTGCATCACAACCCCACCGTGCTCACCCACGTGGCCCGTCAGGGCAAAAGCTACCTGCAGATTCTGGACCCGGATCTGCCGGCGGGGGTCCAGCCGGTGTGCCTGGAGGTCAAGAAGGGCGGGATCGTACTCCTGCACAATCGCACCCCGCACGTGAGTTACGAGAACCGCTCCGACATCGTGCGATGGTCCATGGACCTGCGCTACCAGTCGGCCGCCCTGCCCACCAATGCCCGCTTCACGCGTCTGCCCCAGGAGATGGACCCGCTCAAGAATCTGGGCCTCGAAGGAGACGTCCCTGTGGCCTGTTACCCGCCCGAGGCCGATTTTCTCGTGGCCAGCGCGGCGCGGCCGCACGAGGTCATCCGGACGCCCCAGGCCTTCGCCCGCCTGCGGGAAGCGCACATGCCCGGACCCACCACCCCGCGCTGGCGCACCATCTGAGTTCATGGGCGCCCATGCCGGGCCTAGGGTGGGCCAGCCGTCCCATCCCATCAATGCGGCAGGCCAAAGAGGTAGTAGGTCAGGCACACTGCGGCCAGGGCCACCGTGCCCGGGCGCACCTCGCGCCACCGGCCGGCCGCCAGCTTCAGCAGCGGGTACACCACCAGCCCCGCCGTCAGGCCGTTGCCGATGTTGTAGGTAAAGAGCATCATCACAATCGTCACAAAGGCCGGGATCGACTCGGTCAAGTCCTGAAAGTCGATGTTCCGCACCGGGTCTGCCAAATCTTTCGGGCGATCGCGCCAATAATGGGATAGCGGCAGGAAGCCGCTGCAAAGGAGACCAGCCATGGATCGGCTCGCGCAGGTGCCCCAGGATCAGTTGGCCCAGGAGTTGGAGG
>JAJXSS010000075.1 GCA_021784455.1 Planctomycetota bacterium | reverse complement strand
ACGTTGGTGTCTGCGTGTCGCGGGGGGGGTGGGCTGGGCGGAATCACGGTCGGCGGGAGCGGTGGTGGGCTGGGGGGTCATTGCGGCCAGAAGCTTGGCCCGGGTGGCGGCGTCCAGGATGGCCAGCTCGCCGGCCTGGGCCTTGTCCAGAACTGCGTAGAGCTTGCGGCGGGTGATCGCATCAAGGTTCAGCTTGTCCAGCGTTCCCATCTGCCGCGCCACCACCAGCCGGTTCAGGAAACGCACATCCCGCTGGGCCCGGTCTTCCCCCTTCGATCCGCCCGGGGAGTTGGGGGACACCCCGGCCGTTTTCGGGCCCCCCGAGGTCCCCTTTTCGACCTCCTTGATGACCATGGCGTCCGTGCGCCCCGCCGGTTCCAGCGGCGGAACCAGCGAAACCACATCCCCCGCCTTCAGGCCGGCCACGATATTGACTTTGCGGCCGTCATCCATCCCGATCTCCACTGGGTGCGCCCGGAGCCCCTGCGCCGTGGGGAAATACACCATGTGCTGGTCGCCGATCTGGGTGACCGCCTGGAGAGGCACATCCAGCACGCCCGGATAGCTGGCGACAACGATCTGCGTCTGGCAGGTCATGCCGGTCCGAAGGTTCCTAGTGTCGCCGTCGATATCGACCTTGGCGCTGTACACCTTCATGTTGTTGTTCCACCACCCCGAAGGGTCCACGTAGACCGCGATGGAAGCCAGCCGGCCAGTCAGGCCCCCGTCGGGCAGATTGGGGCCGCTGATCAGGACGGGCATGCCCTCCGCCACCTTGTCACGCTGCGATTCGTCAATCTTGATGTTGACGATCATGCCGTTGGATTCCGGAATATCAATGATGTCCTGGTTGTAGCGGACGGTGCTGCCCACGCTCAGCGGCTCGCTGCGGTGCCAGCCGCTGCCCTGGGGGGCGTACACCACGCGCCCGGCGACCGGCGAGCGAATGGTGGCGTTGGCGATGTCCTCGTTGGTCTGGTCCAGATTGCGCTGGGCGCGGTCGAGGTTGGCCTGGGCCGTCTTGAGCTGGATCTTCGCGTTGGCCAGATAGGCCTGGGCCTGGTTCTTGACCCGCAGCAGACTCGCCTTGGCCTGGGTCACCGCGCTCTGCAGCGTCTTGAGTTGCTGATCGTGGGTGTACTTCTGCAGCAGGGCAAGGCTGCCTTTGCTGATTTCCAGATCGATTTCAGCCTTTTTTTCGGCCGCCTCGTCGGCCTTGTACTGGCTTTCCGGGATGTATTTGTGATCGTACAGTTCCTTGGAGCCGGCCAGGGTCATTTTCGCATTGGCGAGCGTGGTTTTTGCCAACTCCACATTACCCTGGGCAGACATGAGGTCCTGCTCATACTGCCCTTGCGGGGCCGTATACTCCGTCAGCGCCAGTTGGGCAAAATAGAGCGTCAGCTCCGCCTGTTCGATGCTGCTTTCATTCTGGCTTTGGGTGTTCTCCATGGCCACCTGCGCCGCCACCAGAGCGCTCTGGGCATTGTCCCGGGTTTGCGCCCGGTCAATCTGCGTCTGCAGCAGGTCGGTGGTGTCGAGTTTCACCAGCACATCGCCGGGCTTGACGATCGTTCCCTCGTCGATGATCCATTCAATGGTCAGCAGACCGCGGATCTGGGACTTGATCACGGTCATGTGGCGGGAAGTGATCTCGCCGGGCTGGTTGACGCTGATGACCAGGGGTTCCCGTTTGACGGTGTACAGTTCCACCGGGTCGTACTGGTGCTGCGCCGGCGAACGCAGGGCGCCGGTCCAGATCAACAGCGCCGCGCCGGTTACCACCGCCGTCGCGCTGCCACCAATCCATTTGAATCGTCTGCTCATGGCTTCACTCGACAGGCCGTGGTCATGGGCCCTTGCCCGCCGGGCTCTGGCCCGGGCCGGTGCCCTTCGTCGGCGGAGGGGGCGGATTGTCCTGCCATAATCCCTGGTTGTTAACGTTCAAGATACCCATATCGGTGCGAAGTTGAAGCTCGGACACGCGGTAATTGACCAGGGCGGAGGTCAGGGCGTTCTGTGCCGTCACCAGGGCCGTCTGGGCGTCCAGCACATCACGCACCTGGGCCCGCCCCAGCGACAGGAACATCTTCGTGGCAGCCACCTGGCTTTGCGCCAACTGCACGGCCCGGGATTGAATCCGATAGCTCTCCCGGGCCAGCCGCAGCGAGCGCAGCGAGTTGTGTACCTCCAGCTTTACCTGGTCCTCCAGACTGTGCTCGCTGCGCACCGCCTGCTCCAGGCCAATCAGGGCGTTGCGGTAAGCGTTGCGCTGGGCGGTTTCGTGCCACGGCAGATTGAGCGTCAGGCCCACATCATACGAGCCATTCTCCGGCCGAAACTGCGCGTTGGGCTCGTTGGCCGAGGATACGCTGTTGCGCCGGTCGCCGGCCGCAGCGTCCGCCGTCAGATTCAGGCCCGGACGCAGGGCATCGGCCGTTATCACCACCTGCCGCTGGGCATCGAGAACCTGATCCTCGGCGATCTTCAGGTCCAGACGGTGTGTCAAGGCCAGGGCCGTGGCCTTCTGCACGGGCAGCTCGTACGGTCCGGCGCCTTCATTGGTGGGGGGGAGCACCTCCACCTTGCCATCGACCACTTTGTAGTCGTGACCTTCGAGTCGCTCGCTGGTGGGCGCCAGGCCGATGGATTTCTGCGCCGCCGCGGTCAGGCGATCCAGTTCCGAAGGCTCCAGTTCGATCCGGGCGTCCGTGGGCAGTCCCAGCGTGATCTTGAAGTTGTCCAACTGTTGCTCGTACTGCAACTGGGTGCTGATCCACGAATTGCGGGCCGTCAGCATGTCCTGCAGCGCCTGGTTGACCTGGATTTCGGGCAGGCGGCCTTGTTGCGACATAGCCCGCGTATATCGTACCGACTCGATCAGGCGGATGTAATTGTTCTTGGCGTTGGTCACCTGGTTCAACTGGGCCAGCACGCCCAGGTAGCTTTTGGCGATATTGACGGCAAAGGTCTTCTTGTAAAGCTCGAAGTCCCACAGGGCATACAGCACATTACGCTGGGCCTGCGTCAGCGGCTCCGCGACGATGTGCTTGCCCGCCCCCGCCAGCAGCGGCACGGTCACTGACATGTCGGCGGCGATGCCCAGCGAGGAACGCTGATGGCTGGCCACCAGTTGCGCCACATCCACCATGATGCTGCTGGACAGGCTCAGGCCGGATTCCAGGCGCCGGCTCAGGTTCGCCTGGCCCGTGTTGGCCACGCCGCTGGTTTGGCCGTCGCTGTCGCCCGAGGTGCCGAAAATCGAGCTGATCAATCCCGCATAGGTATTGCGGAACTGGTCGATCTGAAGGTCCAGTTGCAGGGCCGCCTGAAAGACGGCCTCCTTCTGGGTCTGATAGCCGCTGTTGTTGTAGGCCCCGATCTGCAGCGCCTGCGTCAGGGAGATCTTCAGCGGGTCCGCGGGGTGGGCCGGCATGGGATCCCGCTGCGCCGGCCGCGGGCGGTGCAGGTAGTCGTCATCGGGCCAGTACTTCAGCGGGGTGAGTTGATCCGTGCCCAGCGACATCGGCCCCACGGTCTGCAGGTGCTGGCCCTCCAGCAGACGCCGGCGCAGCGTCTGCTCCGGGGTTTCAATGGTGAACGGCTCGGTGTGCCCCAAAGCCTGCTTGCTGATCGCGGCGATGTCCTGGTACGCCACCTCGTCGGCCTGCTTGCGATAACCTTCAGCGCTCAGGCACCCCCCCAGGGGCAGGGAAAGCAGCACCAGCAGAAGCATCAACTCCGACAGGCGAGCGCGGGGTGAATAGAGACACGTTTTACCCTCGGCCTCAATGGCCATCCGTAACTCCGCGGGGAAATCGTTGGGGGCCGGGCACAGATTGGCAAACCCTGGCCTGACTTGCATGCCTTATATCCCCTTCGAACCGGCAAGGCAAGGTCGGTGGGGCTGCGCGTCGCAAATCACGTAGAAATGTGTCGCATATCATGTATCTGCAGCCCCCGTTTCCCCGCGCCCCCGCGATCCACCCGCCCGGACCGCCCGCCGCGTCGGCCCGGCGCCGGGTGCCCTCGATGAGCGAGCCGTTGGCGCGCCGGCAGCGGGACGGTTGCGGGATCACTCCAACCCTCTATGGGGTATCGCGGGTTTCCAAGGCCGGCACGCCGCGGCCCCCGCCTCGGGAGACCGGGCCGATGCGATCCGTGGCAAGCCCCCCAGGCTTCAACAGCCTGTAAAAAGAGCACCGCCCCGGTGCGATGGACGTCACCGGGGCGGTTACTCCTCCGTTTCACCTGTCTCTCAAGCAGGCCTCAGTTGGCCGACTTGAGGAAAGCCAGGATCTTCCGCTGCTCTTCGCCGGTCAGGTTGGCTCTGAGGCGCATGTGCTCGGTGATCACCGACCACTGCGCATCGCTGAACTCGTCCGGCGAGCGCATGTTGTGGCAGCGCATGCACGTTTCGGCCCAGAGCTGGGCCCCGCTCTTGTTCGCGTCTGCCGCGAAGATGGGCGGGGTCGTCGACTTGGCCGCCGTTTGGCCGCCCGTGGCGGGCGCCTGCGAGCAGCCGCTGATGGCCAGGGCCGCACCGGCCAGGCCCAGCGTCAAACTGCCTAATATCCATCGCATTGGCTTATTCATTGGTAATTCCTTTCGTCTCTTGAGGCTCAGAAGCCCAGGCCCAACTGCATCAGGACGCCCGAGTTGTCAGGGTTGACCTGCTCATGATCCAGCTCGTAGGCGATCTTCAGCACGGCGTTGTCCCGCAGCCAGTAATCCACGCCGAACGTCCAGCGCTGCTCGTGATCGCCTCCAATGGTGGCGGGTTCCAGCGGCGAGTAGAGCCAGTCGTAACGCACCACCGGTTCCAGGTTCTCAAAGAACTTGCCGCCGCCCGAGGGCCGGTAGGAGAGCTGCACGTAGCCTCCGTTGCGGTCCACGGCGAAGGGGTTGACTTCGCCCGTGTACAGGAAGGAATCCACGTGCGACCAGACAACCTCGGTGTGGAAATCAACGGTGCCCTGCAGGGCCTCGACCTGACGCTTGACTTCAAAGTCCACGGCCTGCAGTAGGTCTCCGGCGCTGGGGCCGCCGGCGGGAGCGATGTTGTCGCTGGTCTGGAAGGAGTAGCCGACCTCGACCCCCGGGATCGGCTGGAAGCCCAGCCGCCCACCGATGGTCTTGGACCCGTGGTTGCTGTCGTAATTGTCCCACGACAGCGTGCCGTTGGACGCCCCGTCGTTGATCAGACGCGGGCCGTTGCTCACGTACAGATCGTAGGTGAACTTGGTCGCGTAGACCGGGATGGCCCCGCGGGCGAAGATGCCCAGGGAGGAATCCGGAGCGATGCCGCCGTCGGCAAAGGGCAGGGGGTCATCGGGGAGCTTGTTGATCCAGGAGGGATCGTAGTGGTTGTGGTAGACACCAAAGGGCGTGACAAACAGGCCGCCGCCGACGGTCAGGTAGTCGCAGACGTTGTAGCTGGCATCGGCGATCGACAGCTCGACGGAAGTCTCGCCCGATCCATCGTTGGTGGCGTTGTCCACGCCGATGTCGAGCCCGGCTTCAAACAGCAGATTCGGCGTCGGAGTGAAGAGGAACAAGGGGGCGAAACCGACCCCGAACGACGACGGGGTGTGCTGCATGTCCACGAAGTCTATATCCGCGTCACCGACGATCAGGAAATTGTGCAAGCCGGGCTGGAGGTCGTCGATGCGGGCGCTGTCGGCGTCCACGCGTTTGACCAGATCATCCATCTCCTGCAGTTGATCGGCGCGGGAGGGGCCGTTGCTCTGGGTCTTCTGGACGGCGTGAAGCTGGGTCTGAACGGCATCGAGCTTGGTCTGCCAGGCCGCCTGGGCCTTTTGGAACTGCTCCTGCCAGGCCTTTTGGGCCTCCTCAAACTGCTGCTGCGTGATGTAGCCTCCGCTCCCCGACGGGCTGCTGGGAGGTGCGGCCGTCTGGGCTGAGGCGCTGGCGACCAGCCCCAACGGCAACAGCCAGACTCCAATACTGCGTCTGTTCATAGGTGACTCCTTATAAAAAGAAACCGACGACGCGTCCGACATCATGGCCAACCATGGCCATGCACTGAGGAAATCAGCAAGGCGGCGCAAAAACGGCTACTTCTTGTCCGGCTTGGCAGCCAGCGTGCGGATGAAGTTGACGACCTGCCAGCGCTGCGTCTCGGTCAGCGACTGGGCGAAGCTGGGCATGGGTTTGCGCCCTTCGGTGATCATGTAAAACAGGGCCCCGTCGCTCTGCTTCTGCACTTCGGGCGACGAGAGGTCCCGGGGCTTGACATCCAGATCCCGCGCGGCGGGGCCATCCCCCTTGCCCAAGGCGCCGTGGCAGGCAAAGCAGTTCTTGGTGTACACCACCTTGCCGGCGGCGATGGACTCCGCGGTGGCCGGCACGGGGTTCTTGCGCCGGGCCCGCCAGGCGGGGACCTTCCATTCCGGGGCCGTAGCGCCGGCGTACACCGTCAAAGCCAGGCCGAACACGGCCAGTCCCAGACCCAGACGAACGAGGGGCAGATTCTTCACGTTAGTGCTCCTTTGCGTATGAGGACCATTTGCAGAACTACGTAGGCGTAGGTCAGCCACACCCCCAGCATCAGACCCACGATGACGATCGCCAGCAGCAGCGGCGGGCGCGGAGACCACAGGGCCCGCGGAAAGGGCTTGGCCACGGCCGGCACCACCACCGCGCCCCCCACGGTCGCCTGGGCCGTCACGGCCGCATCGGCCGCCGGAGCCGTCACCTGGGCATACAGTTTCAGTTGCCCTTTGGGGCCGCCGGGCAGATCAGTGGGGAAGGGCACGTAGGCCGTGCCATCGTCATAGGTCTGATCGTGGCCCAGCTTCATCCGGCCAAAAAGCCGCTGCACGCTGAGAGTTACGGTCAGACCCGACACCGGCTTGCCGGCGCGGGTGGCGGTGATCTGGATCAGCTTCTGCCCGTCCTGTACCACGGTGGCCAGAGCCAGATGGATGGGGGCCGCGGGTCGGGTGGTCTGGGCGCTGGCCGATAGGGCGCCCCACGACAGGGCGACCACGGCAATCAGGGGTAGCACAAACCGGTTCATACCAGGACCTCCTCGGCCGGCTGGTTGGCGGCGACCGGTACGGTGGCTTCCTTCGGCTCGGTTTCCATCGTTTCCCAGATGGAGACGATGGGGAAGAGCTTGGCGAACACCAGATAAAGCACCCCGAAGGCCGCGAAGGCTCCGGCGGTAATGGACCATTCCACCAGGGTGGGCACGTAGTGGTAGTGCGTCCCGGGCGGGAAGGGCAGATAGGGGGCTGACAGCGTGGGCACCACAATGATGAAGCGCATCAGCCACATGCCTATGTTGACCAGCACCGAAGCGGTGACGATGCCCGGGATGTTGCGGGTCCAGGGCAGGGCCAGCAGCAGCCCCGGCAGCAGGAAACCCACCGTGGCCATGGACCAGAACACCACCGTGTAGGGCCCGTGGAAGATGTGGGCCAGCAGCGGGATCTCGGCGGTCTCGGTGACGAAACTGGGCCCGACGTACTCATTGAGGGTGAAGTAGAAGTACACCGCGCACAGGGTCAGGAGCAGCAGCCCCAGCTTGCGGAAGTGATCCGCCGTGAGGTACTTCTCCAGGTGGAAGCTGCGCCGGAAGATGGCCATCACGGTGATGACGGCGGCGATGCCCGAGTACAGGGCCCCGATCACGTAATCCGGCCCGATGATGGTGCTGTGCCAGCCGGGACGCAGGGTCAGGCCGAAGATCCAGGCGGTGATCGTGTGCAGGGACACGGCCACGGGCAGGATGATGATGGCCATGATGGCCATGGCCTTTTCCAGACGCCGGTGCTGGCGGGCATCGCCGTGCCAGCCCAGGGCCAGCACCCGGTACAGGCGCCGCCGCCAGGGGGCAAACGGGGCCGAGCAATCCCGCAACAACGCCATGTCCGGAATCATGGGCAGGTACAGGTACAAGAGGCTGCCGGCCAGGTACGTGTTGAGCGAGAACACATCCCACAGGATGGGCGACTGCAGGCGGCCGTGAATCAGCAGATTCAGGAAGCGGTCCGGCCGGCCCATGTCGATCATGATCATGGGGCCTGCCAGCAGCAGGGCAAAGAGCGTGATGGCCTCGGCCAGGCGGGTGATGGAACGCCGCCACGAAGCTCCCGTCAGACGCAGCATGGCCGAGATCAGGGTGCCGGCCATGCCCACCCCGATCAGGAAGATGTAGTTGATGATGTAGAGCCCCCAGGAGAAATAGTCGTTCATGCCCGTGGCGGCCAGGCCGTGGCGGAGCTGGTAGATATACGCGCCCGCCCCCCAGCACACGATGGCCACCAGCCCCACCAGCAGGCACCAGCCGGCGCGACCCAAAGGCCCCAGCGTGGCCAGGAGGTCCGCCGGAATCTCCGCCGTATCGGCAGAGGCGGCAGAATGCGGAATCGATGCAGCAGATCGCCGGGTCATGCCTGGTCTCCCTTCTTGCTGTGCAGATCAGGGCCGGGATACTGGCGGTTGACCGGCGGCAGGTAGTAGACGCGCGGCTGGGTGCCCAGGTCCTCCCGGTAGCGGAAGGCGGCCCGGTCGCGCAGAGTTTGGCTGAAACGCAGGGTTTCGCCCTGGGAATTGGTGACCGCATCCTCGTTCTGGTCGCCGTAGTAGATGGCCCCCATGGGGCAGCCGGAACTGCAATCGGGCAGTTTCCCCTGGCGGGCCATGTCCGGGCAGAAGTCGCACTTTTCGGCCGTGCCGATGCGCCGCGGGAAACCGTGCTCGGGCGAGTACCCCTCCGCCAGGGCGGCCGGAGGATCGTTGGGCGGGCCCCAGTTGAAGCAGCGGGCGTTGAAGGGGCAGGCCGCCATGCAGAAGCGGCAGCCGATGCAGCGCTCATTGTCGATCAGGACGATCCCATCCTCGCGCTTGAACGTGGCCCCCACCGGGCAGACCTTGGTGCAGGGGGGATTGTCGCAGTGGAAGCACGGACGCGGCATGTAGTAGGGGGCGGTGGCCGGCGAGTCCTGCATCTGGAACACCCGGATCCACTGGCGGTCGGGGGGGATGAAGTGCATCTGGCCGCAGGACTTGGTGCACTGGCCGCAGCCATCGCACTTGGCCAGGTCGATCATCATCACGAAGCGCCGCCCCGGAATCCCCTGGCGGATGTCGGCACTGCTCAGCACGGGCAACTTGATCTGGCGGGCCTGCCCGGCCGGAACCTCCAGGAGCTGGCCATCCGTGGTCATCACCTTCATCGTCTTGCCCCCGGCATTTCCCCCGGAAACTCCCCCGGCAGCTCCGGAATTTCCGGGGGCGGGGGTCTGGGCGGCGGTGGCGGTTTCAAACCCGGCCGCGGCCACGGCGGCGGCGCCGGCGGTGGCCATGCCCAGGCGGAGAAAGTGACGGCGATCCAGGTTCATGACAGTGCTCGGGGTGGGTTTTCCTGCAGGGAGCGTTCGGCGGCCTTGATGATCCGGACCAGTTCGGGACCCGGCGGGGCGGCCAGGTAGTAGAACACGCCCTGTTCCACGATCTGGCCATCGTGGTCGGACGATTCCTGGCTCAGGGCGATGACGCGGGCCCGCGGGATGTATTGCCGCACGACGGCCAGTTCCGCCCGCGCCTCGCGCTGCCGCTCGTGCACGCGATCCAGGATGACGATGGGCGGCTGCTCCCGGACCAGCACTTCCACCAGGCGGGCGGTTTCCAGAACCACCAGCAGGCGAAAGTGCGCACCGTCCAGATGGGCGGAAAGGAACTCAACGAGCCCCTGCCCGGGCTTGCTGATAAGAACCCCTATGGGGTAGCTCTGGGCCATGGCTGCACTCGTAGAGGATGGCTTTCAACCCATGTACCACCTCTAAATGCAAGCTTCGTGCCATGACAAGCTAATCAGGTCTGCAATTCGTAATACAATTAAACAACTGTTAAAAATGAGTTTATGATAGAAATGCTCCGGGACTGTCCGCAGTCGCTGCAGAGTGGTGTCACAACAGCGCGACAACCCCAGGCCCCGCCGGGGTGGCAAGACGGCGCCCTCCCGCGCGAGGAAACCGGTCCCACGCCTTGCGGCAGCGGCTGATAACTGCGTTGTCACGAAAACATGGCGCGATGTAGTCCATCGTCACATTCTTGTGACGTTTAAGCCGGCCTAAGATGTGACGCGTAAGAAATCCAAGCACGGTCTGGGTAAGGAACGTGAGCTTTCCTGCGGCATGGATCGTATGGATGGATGATCAATCCGGAGCGCTTACGATGAATCAGCCAGCGGATGAGCAAGGCCATGATGGGCTCAGGATGCCGGAGCGATCCGGCCGGCGCACCTTTTTGCAGTGGGCGGTGGGCGTTCTCACGGTGATGATCTCCGGGGTGCTGGCTTGGCCGCTGGTGGGCAATCTGGTGGGGCCCATCTACCGCAAGGCCCGCCTGCGCTACTCCAAAGTCAAACCCCTGGAACAGATCCCCCAAGGGGGACCGGTGCTGGTGGCGTTTCCTTACATTAAAGAGGACGCCTACCTGCGCGAGGTGCAGGAGCACGAGGTGTGGGTGGTGCGCCACCCGTCGGGTGAGCTGGTGGTGTTTTCCCCGATCTGTCCGCACCTGGGCTGCCGGGTGCAGTGGCACAAGGGCCTGCAGCAGTTCATCTGCCCCTGTCACGGCAGCGTGTTTGCGGCCTCGGGCCAGGTTTTGGGTGGGCCGGCCCCCCGGCCCCTGGATACCCTGCCGCATAAGGTTCAGAACGGGGTCTTGATGGTGGAGTGGGAACGCTTCAAGACCGGAGTGGCGCAAAAGACCCGGATTTAGGAATCACCCTTGAAAAACTTGAACCAACCGGATTAAAGAAATGGAACCACCAAGGACAACAAGAACACCAGGAAAATCAAGGAAAACTTCTTCCGATCTTTCGGATCTTTCCGCTCTTGATGTCCTTGGTACCCTTGGTGGTTCAATTCCCTCCGATCGGCCTGCCCCTGCTGGGTCAACGCGTCGTGCTCGACTGATTCCTTCGCGGTTCCTTGGGTGCTGAACATGCCATCACAACCCCGCTGGACAACGCGGCTCAATCGCTGGGTCAATGACCGGTTTCCTTTGACGGCCATGGTGCAGCAGGGCCTGCACGAGCCCGTCCCGGGCGGGGCGCGTTTCACCTATGTGCTGGGCAGCGCCACGCTGTTCCTCTTTATCATCCAACTGGTCACGGGCGTGTGGCAGATGTTCTACTACGCCCCCACCGTGGACCACGCCTACTCCAGCGTGATGTACCTTCGGCTGCACGTGCCCTTTGGCTGGCTGATCCACGGCCTGCACTACTGGGGGGCCCAGGCCTTCATCGTGGTGATGGGCCTGCACGTGATCCGCGTGTTCATCTGGGCGTCCTACAAGAAGCCGCGGGAACTCACCTGGCTGTTCGGGGTGGGCCTGTTGGTCACCGCCGCCGGGCTGGTGTTTACCGGGGCGCTTTTGCCCTGGGATACGCTGGGCTACTGGGCGGCCGAAGTGGGCACCAGCATCGCCGGCACGGTGCCCCTGATCGGGGATTTCTCCCAGCGCATGCTGCGCGGCGGGGCCACGATGAGCCAGCTCACCCTGGGCCGCTTCTTCGTGATGCACGTGGTGCTCCTGCCGTTCCTTTTGATGCTGCTGATCGCCGGGCACATCGTGGCCTTCCGCCAGCAGGGCAGTGCGGGCCCCTGGCAGGAGAAAAAACGCCGCTTTTCCGGCAACTTCTGGCCGGACCAGCTCTTTAAGGACGTGGTGGTGATGGCGGGCCTGACCATCCTGCTGGTGGGCCTGTCCGCCTTCGTGCGCGCCCCGATCACCGGCCAGGCCGACCCCCTGAACACCTCCTACGCCCCCAAGCCGGAATGGAATTTCCTGTTTCTGTACCAGGCCCTCAAAGCGTTCAAGGGCAGTTGGGAGCCGTTGGGCACGGTGGGCCTGCCCACGCTGATCCTGCTGGGCTTCGTATCGCTGCCCTTTTTGGACCGCCGCCCCGAACGCAACCCGCTGAAGCGGCCGGTGGTGATGTCGCTGGGTTTCTTGTTCGTGGCCGGTGTGCTGACCCTGACCATCCTGGGCGCGGTGAGCACCCCCAGCGCCATTCCCCCAGCCCATGCCTCCGGCCTCAGTTCCACCGGCCCCACCCAGGGGGGTGGGCAGGGCGCTGCCACGGTGCCGGCGTCGGAGAAGAATCTGATCCAGCAGGGCCGGCACCAGTTCGTGAACCAGGGCTGTATTGCCTGCCACGCCATCAACGGGGAAGGCGGAGCGGTGGGTCCGGATCTGGCCCTGGAAACCCAGAAGGGCCGCAGCTCCGCCTGGCTCATGGCCCAGCTCATGGACCCGCGCAGTCACGATCCCAAGGGGTTCATGCCCTCGTTTGCCAAGGTGGCCCTGGCCCACCGCCAAGCCCTGGTGGCTTATCTGCTGAGTCTCAAGGCCAGCCCGGAGCTGATCGCCAAGGCCCAGGCCGCCAACCGGCCCAAGCTGCCCCTGTCGGGTGAGCAGGGGCCCCCGGGGGCGGCCAGCAAGATGATCGGCGATGCCCGCAACGGCCAAGTGCTGTTCAACCAGTACTGCTTCGACTGCCACGGCCGCGATGCGGTGGGGGGCTTAGCCGATCCTGG